>JAFGFK010000494.1 GCA_016931135.1 Candidatus Sumerlaeota bacterium
AAGGTTGTAAAAGATCTTATTGATTACCTCAAAGAAAAAGAAGACATGGAGGCGACGTTGGAAGTCCTTTCAAGCGGAGAAATGAAGGCGCAGATCAGGGAAGCGGAGAAGGCGATTCAAAAAGGAAAGAAGGGAGAGTTTATTTCCTGGAACAAAGTGAAACGCAATGTATAAAATCCTCATTCACAACAAAGCGCTTAAATACTATGAAAACCTTGATAAAATAAAGGCAAAGAGAATAAATAAAGCCATTGAAATATTGAGTGATGATCCTTTTCAAAGTCAACACGTCAAAAAATTAAAAGGATTGCTTGAGGGGAAATACAGGTTTGCTTCAGGCGATCTGAGAATTGTATACAGCGTTAACACAGATAATAAAACTATTTTTATAGAGGCGATAGGTTCGCGTGGAAATATTTACAAATAGAGTATTTGAAACAATTTCATATAAAATTCCTCTTCCAGGTTCAGGCCTGACATTTTCTGAGATAACCTTAATGATATATATTCCAAAGATACAAGGCTGAATAATCGGAAAGGAAGTGGTAAAAGAAAAAAGGTCGAGGTAAATAATTTGAAATAAAATTTGATTCCGATTGACATTATTTCGGTGGGATGGTACAAAAATTGGCCTCTGGCCTATTGTATTTATTTAATATTTTATCGTAATCTTGGAAATGCTATTCAACTTCAAATTGTTCTCATAGATTGATAATGGTTTAAATGCTACGATTTTGGGGAGAATAACTTAATGCCTTATATCTATAAACACCGATGTATAAATTTTATCCTAAATATTTTATTCATTGCCATTTTAGTTGCAATACCAATTAATATCATTGCTCAGGGAAAACATCGTGTGAGTGGATATATACGTAAGGATGGTTCTTATGTTGCCCCATATTGGCGCACTAATCCTGATAGTATAAAGTCAAATAATTTCTCTTATCCTGGTAATTTTAATCCAAATAAAGGTGATTTCACGCCAATTCCCGGAAATGATGTTTGGGTTGATGGTTATTTTAAAAGCGATGGAACTTTTGTATCGGGGCATTGGAGATCTTCACCATATACAGGGAAATCCTCTTTACTATCGAATAATCATTCTTTTACATCTGATTCAAACAAGTATTATATTGATCAATTATGGAAAACAACTGAAATGAATTTAAAGAAATCCAAACTTGAAGAGATGAATATGAAATATGGTTTTGATATATCAGATACCCCGTTAACATATCTTGAACTCGTTGAAGTTGATAACCGCATAACAAAATATAATGAAATAAAGAGAGAGCATGGAATTGTTCTTGATTTAACAAAAACGACTTATCTTGATATGATAGATATTGATAATCGGATAATAAAAGCAAAAGAAATCAAGCAAAATTATGGATTAGAATTCGATTGGCATTCGTATTCATATTTAGAATTAATAGATATTGATAACCGGATAACAAAAGCAAACAATATAATGAAAGATCATATGTATTATGTAGATTGGATCATTTATAGTTATTCAGATCTTGTTGAAATTGACACTAGGATAACAATTGCAAAAAAAATAGAAAGTATCTCAGGAAAATCTATAGATTGGAAAAAGTTTAGTTACTATGAATTACTTAATTTGTATCTTAACCTTAACCTGAATCAAAACAACAACACTATACCGAATACAACCACTATACAAAAAGTGCGGGATGAAAATAACTAAAATATCGAAAGAGTAGTAGATACTAAACGTTTTACTTCTATTCCGGTTCGAGGGTGAGGGGAAATTTTTCACCGAAGAAGGCGCGGGAACGGGATTCAAAGTATATGACAATGTCAAACGAATCCTCGATCCGTTTCAAACGAACATCCTCTACCTTGATTTCAATCGAATCAAGATAAGGAACATTGCGGGTTATAGGAACATGAAACTTTTTTTTCCCGTAATCGACAATAAGAAACACGCCGCCGTCATCGCTCCATGTTCTTTCTTTTGCTGATTCCGGTGAAATCCATTCCGCCTCTCCGAGATTTGTTGCTGATACGATAATGGAAACGGGTTTGTCCGGATTGATTTTTACGCTGCCTCCTTGATTCACGCATACCCATTCACTTGTCGAATCGAACGCCATCACCTTGTCGATCGCTGCATCGAGGAATTTGGGGGGATTGTTTCCATTGCAGGGCGTGTTGCCAACAGCGATCAAAGAGCAATTTATGGAATTTGTTCCGGTACAGGAAGTTTTCAATCCTGGGGTATATCCCTTATCAATGGCATTCCAGAATTCATCCCCGACTTTTTCGTAAATCCCGGTAACGCCTTCTGGATGCAGATCGCGATCGATCTCGATCCAGTAATCCGCTGGTTTTGCGGAAGGGGCGGCGAGAAAGTCGCGCCCTTTTTCACGAATGACCTTGGTTATGGGGCGATCAGTACCATCTGGATTTATGATGCCGAAGTCGCTGTCTTCGCCGTACCTGTAACCTCCCGGATACCACCAGTAAAATACGCCATCCGAGCCGCTGCCTTCGAGAAGTTTATAGAATAATTGATACGCCTCGGTTGCCTCTTTCATCCTTGTTTCCGAATCCATCATTCTCGTGACATCCCAGATATTGACGCCCGCTTCCATCCAGACAAGGGGGTTTCCGGGGTTCGCCCAACGGGCGTATTCATACACGAACCATCCGGGTTTGGCGCGCTCCCATGAGCCGATGCGTCCATAAGCCTCGGGACCGAAAAAATCAACGGCTGCAGCGAGGCCGGCGAAATCATAAGTCATCCTGCCTTCCCAGCGATAAGTGGGATTGGAGGTTTCCGCCATACGGAAGGAGATGAAGTGATGGGGATCGATTTCCCGGATAAGCCGCCGCGCGTGTCCGTACTTTTTGTATAACAGGTAATCGAGAAATTTCCTGTATGCTGCGACCATCCTGCGATAAGGTCCATCCTGATCGATCTGATCTTGGAATGGATTGGTGATGTTTCCATCTTCATCCCTGGGGCAATCGAAGTCCCAGTCTTTTTCCGCATTTTTGATATTGCCGTAACGCTCGATGATCCAGTTTTCCCACAGGGAATCCCACCTGATTCTTTGTTCATGGCTTCCCCAGATCGGTTCCCATGCGAGGTCGTAACCGAAGACCGCGTCATTTTCCCATAGTTTGTAATATTCGATCACGCCTTTTGTTTCGCGCCAGAGGAAATCGAGGGGGGTTCCGGGTCTCAGGGAAACGCACGCCTTCATTCCGAGGAGATCGAGCCTTCTGAGGAGATCGAGGAGATTTTGCGCAGGGGCGTGCCCGTAATAAATGAAGACGCTCACGGCGTTCACACCTATGTCCTTCAGGTGATCGAGGTCTCTCTGGATGATTTCGGGATCATAGGATTGCGCGCTGATCCAATGTTCAAAATATTCCCCATCTTCGATGGCGATGCCGGAGGAGGGCATGTAATTGACGCCGTTAATGCGCCATCTTTTCCCATCGAGCATGAATTCGCCGTTTTTGATGGTGACGAAATGTTTTTCGTTTTTTGGTTTCCATAAATGGATATCATGGGAGACTGTATCGATCAATTGATCCCCCTGGAACAGTTCAGCGAGGATGCGGAAGCCCTTTGGGGGAAAGGCGTCCGGGCGCCAGCGTTCCAAAGCCCGGGCTGTTCCGGAATCATTGAAACGCAAATCCCATTCCTTGCGTACGGACTCGCTGCCGGATTCCGGATCAATAACCGTGATACGGGCTTTGAGGTTTTCCGGTTTTTGTGGATTCTTATTCAACACGCGTGCGCCAAGGGTAACATCCTGCTTTTCGAAGTACGTATAATAATTCGCCCCTGCATCGATAAAAAATATGCCGTTCTTGATTTTTTCAGCGATACTTTTGATTGCGGTTTGAACGGTTTCAGATTTATACCACGCATTATCATCAATGGCAAAAGACGCCCAGATGCCGTTTTCTCCCCTTCCATCGATGAACATGACTGCAGGGTTTCCGCGCCATTCGCCTTTGGGAGAATACGCCTCGAGGAGCGGTATCCATCGCCATGATCTATCTTTATCGAATCCGGAACCTTTGGGCCTCGGGGATGATGAGGCGATATTTTTCGGAACGGGAAATTCCGTTTGATCAATAAGGCGCTGATCGGTTCTGGATTTCAGAGAAGCGACATCTGCGCAGGAGAAGAATTTATAACCGGGAGAAAGAATTTCCAAAGCCGGGGGTTCTGCGGAATCCATCAATATTTCATATTCGGCATTTATTTTATCCGTTCCGATATTGGCGACGTAAAATTCATGCGCGCCCTGTCCAACTGGCGCGGTATGCGTCATGGCGAGTCCCACGGAGAAATTGCGGGCGTTTTCCGGTTTAAACGAGTCTCCGTGAAATCCTCTATGGGGATTGCTGATCCAGTATTTGAAATCCTTTGGGGAAAGGGCGTATTGTCGCCATTCCGGTGAAAGGGGTATGATGGCGATCCATCTGGAGCCGTCTTTTTCAGACCATTCCACAGCGAGCTGAGGGGTGCGGGGACCTCCTTTTGCGGAAAATACCGTGAGTGTGGCGCCGTTTTTAAAAGGCGTTTCAATATCTGAAAAACCAAGCGAATCCCATGAAGTAAGGTTGGAAATGGAGACATGGAACGCATTTCGTCCGGGAGCCGGGGCGTTTGTTACAACTTCGTAATGCGTGGGATCGTCTTCATTATTCGAGGAGCGCTTCCAATCAGAGAGGTCTTGAGACTTGAAATCGAAGATCAGGTTTTGAGGTGTTTTATTGTCGCGGTTTTTCTGATACTCGTTGATTCCCATCCATTTCTCGTTGAAGAATACCACGGGATCTTTCCAGAGGGGGACATTGAGAGCTATGACATTCCCGCCGGATTTCAGATATTTTTCAAGGATAACGGCGGATTTGATGGGGAGGCGTCTCCCATCGGGAATGAAGAGGAGGCTGATGCGATCAGGCGTGATTTTCTCATGATCGCACAAATCATGGGGAGAGATTTTTTGAACCGCATATCCGGCGCCGGATAATGTTTTTTCGATGCGGATATCAAGTTCATTATCTTCACCCGGAAAATCGGAATATAACGCTGCGGAATTGGAATCCGGCTTTGACATTGCCGTACCGGATAATTGAACCAGGAAAAAAGCTACCAGGAAATAACATCCGCCTTTTAAGATCATGTTTCCCCCTCCTGAAGCCGTAAATCATACCACGAAGTGATATTTATTTCTTTTTTAAAAGTTAATATTTCACCACGAATGTTCAGGATAATCTCCACGAATTTATATTCCGGCGATTGATAATCTCATGGAGAATTCGTGAAGATTGCATATAAAATTAGTGGTTCCTTATTTTATTCTGATAACGTAACTGTTTTCCTTTTTACAATTAAAATCACGTTTTTTCCCGTGTAATCTCCGGTTGGGAGATCGAATCTTATTTTTGTGGTTTTTGATTTTTCATCCCATCTGCAATTTTCTCCTGTAAGGGGAATATTGATATCGATGATAAGGGGCGACTCCATAGGTTCGGGATTCGATGCTGCGATGATGCAGGATTCCCCCTCCATTCGAATCATGATCAGGCATTTGCCGTTCACGGAAACGCGGACATCATTTGAAATCGGAAGCGATGCCGGTTGATGAAAAATCGCCAGGGTCAGGTTGTTGGAAGCGTTTTGAACCGCCTGTATTCTTTCGGAATTATCGAGAATCCTGATGGGATTATTCGTTTTATAAAGTTCCATTTTTTCAGGAGTCGTATCCGGAATCACAACATAACTGTACCGGCTGTTTTCGAAATCGCTTTTCTTCGATCCATGATCGATCCAGAGGCTGAAGACATCGGAATTGATTTCATTATCGGAGAGATTGCCATTGATCCGGTTCCAATTTCCGGTTTGTTCGTCATTTCTCAAAATTATTTTTCGATTGAGCTTATCGCTCGATTTTTCGGGGAAGAAATAACCGATGCGATCGTGGTAAATCCAAAGGGCGTCTTTAACATCATGAACGCCTTTTTCCTTTTTCATGGTTTTGTTTCCATCATTCAGAAAAACATCTCCATTCAAATTGCACTGATTGATGGAGGTAAGGAGAAGGGTTTCGCTTGCGCAATTGATATCCGAACCGAGGCACACAAACTCATCATCGAAGAAAAACCATGCCTTTTTGGCAGAGAGCCCTTCGCGATTGAAGTCAAAAACCGCAGCGCCGCAGGAACCATCGGAAACGCCGCCCACGAATGTGGAACCGATCTTGATGCGAGGATTATTCGGGAGCGGCTCCTGCGAATATTTCACCGTGATTCCGGGAAGTCTTCTCCAATCCCATACGGGGAAGACGCTTTCATATTCATTCGCATGGTTCATGAAGAATGTTACGCCATCGGCGAGATGTTTTGCCATCTTTCCCTCATCGTTGCATACCTCGGCGTTGGCGACATCCTTTGAATACATTCTCACGGATGCGTAGTAATTATCTCTCCTGTGAATCATGATATCGGATTTCCAGAAGTGTTTATTACCGGAAATGATGGGCTTGTGATTCTGGAGACGATCATAAAAATCCCGGAGTTCCCTGTATCGGAACTTGGGAATCTCAGCGATCATTCCGATATAGGGAACAGCGCCCGTAGAAATTTCCAGTGATTGACCGATTCTGGAAATACCGCGTCCCATCGCGCTGTAATCCACCATATTTTTATAGAAAATCCATCTCTCGCCATCGAGGACATAATCCTGTATCAGTTGGATTTTATCATCGGGGAGTTGAAACCGGGTTCCCTCGAGTATGAACAGGAGTTTGCCGAACATCCGGGCGTGAACAAGCCCATAACCGCCGGCATAATATTGAGTTCCATGATAATGGTAGCTCATATCGGACTGGATTTCAATCGATTCCTTGATTTTGGTATCTGAGGAAACTTTATTAACAGCGTCTTCGATTTTCTCGATATTTTTTTCGAGGCAGCCTGTGAGAATCTGTATAATTGCGCGTTCGGCGAGGTTGGCGCCGCTGGTTTCCGCAGTTCCTCGTTGCGCGATTTTAATCCAGGAATCGAACCGATTTCTGGATAGATGATCCTCCATGAGAATCATGGTCATGCTGATATCCCGAGGAACCGTGATGATATTGGGATACCAGTTCGGGCACTGGAGGTCTTTAACCGCCCAGAAATCGCCGGCGCGAAGGATGGTATCGCGAATATCGGGATTTTTGTAAAAGCGGCTTCGGGAAAAATTGAACGCTGTCGCCATCTGCCGCATCCTGTAAGTATGAAGAGTGGTGGGCCAGTTTGCCCTTCTTTTTGTTTTATAATCTACATCCTCCCAGCTGCCGTCTTCTTTGATCTTCGTGAAATATTTTGCGATTGCGTCATCTATGGAAGAAGAGATTTCCCGAAGGACAAATTCCTTCATGTTCTGTTTGATGATATGAATATCGGCGTCTTTGGTTTCTTCATCCTCTGATTGAGAAAAGATGGATGAACGTAAAAACATACTTATGATGATGAAAAATATGTGGGGTTTCACTTAATATCTCCTTATGAAGTTTTTTCAATACTTCAAAATGAGCATCTGGTAAGGCGCGAGTTCCAGGAATCCTTCATATTTTTTCCCGGAAAGGATATCTGTTCCGGGTTTGGGTAATTGGACGCTTCCGGGTTTGCATTCGATCTCGAAAACAGCCAATCCCTCCTGATCCTTGCCTTGCCGCGGGATCGCCAAAACATTGGGGGACGCCTCGACGACAGGCTCGATCCCGATCTCTCCCGCAATATTCCTGATGAAATTTTTCCAATCGCTATCTTTCAGGAGGGTTCCCAATATAATGATCTGTCCCTTTCCCATTTTATTCCGTGTGATGGCTGCAAGACCTTCAAGCGGATACTCGGTATAAGATGCCAGCGCTTCCGCTCCCCTTGTTTCAAAGCCGTTATAACACAGAGAGCCTTTGGTTTCCGTCGCATCGGGAAACAGGATGGAAAATTCCCTGTTTCCGGGAACTTCATATTTGCAATGAACGCCGCCCCATTCCTCGAGCGAGCCAAAGGGAGCGTGTTTGAATTTTGTCGAATCAAGCGTGCGGATATCCGTGAAGGGACCTACCACCCATGCGCCGCCATTCTCGATCCATTTTTTGATGCGCTGCCGGAGGCCTGCTTCATCCAGCGCCGGAAGGAAAAAGGAAACGATCAATTTATAAGAATCCAAAGGAGATTCCGGATCGATCACATCGGGGCGAAAATGCAATTCGTTCATGGGGCGATATACATCTGAATAAAGTTTCCAGTAGTTAAAACCGTGCTCCAGGGGTTGATAAGCAAAGAAATGCCATGCAAAATGGGAGAAATGAATCCCGATGCCGCTTTGTTTGGGGCG
>JAFGFK010000495.1 GCA_016931135.1 Candidatus Sumerlaeota bacterium
GTTTGACAATTCAAGATAAAAAAAAGCTTGTCATGAGGAAGAGTTTTGTATAGGAATTCTTTTATATTTCGTCAAAGAAACAAATCCCCATTTAAAAGGGAGAGTGACGCGAATGAAAAAGAGTTATTTCCCGGTATTTATCATACTTATTCTATGCGTATCGATCTATTGTCATTCCCAAAAGCCCTTATGCCCCTCCGATTGTGAGAATCTGAAGCCGGAAGCAAGGGAACATTACGACAAGGCGCTGGAACATATCGACCGCGTTTACTGGAAGGGGGCGTTGGAGGAGCTGCGCGAAGCAGCCAAGGCTGATCCGGATCATGTGAATCTCCATTTCTTTCTTGCCAGAGTCGCCCGCCAGAGAGCCCGGATCGAGACGTCTCTTGAAGAATCTCAGAAATATTATACGATTGCGGAGAATGCCCTGCTTTCATTCCAGAATCGGGAGGATCTTACGCGAGACCAACAGGCGTATCTTGAAAACTCCATGGGCGATATCAATAAAGAGAAATCCTCGCTGGAGATGCGCGAACGGAAAAGAACGGAGACCGGCAATAAAATAATAATGGAGTATCTGAATCAAATCGGCTGGTTCGCCGGAACGACTCCCGCTGCGACAGACGCTTCGGCTGCGGGATCACAAGCGGTCGCTCCCGGAGCGTCTTTTGCCACGCCGGGCGCATTTGGGAGCAGCGCTGGTTCTTCTCCCTTTGGGGTATCACCCAATCTCTCGGGTAGCGCGAACGCCACAAGCCCCTTCGGGGCGACAGGCGCCTCTCCCTTTGGCGGCGCTTCACCACAACCTCAGCCTTCTGCCGGATCCTCCCCCTTTGGAACGCCGGGGTCTCCCGAACCTTCCGCCCCATCCGCCGCATCTCCTTCAAATCCATTTGCGACTCCTTAGAAAGATATGATGAAAAAGGGGAACAATTGTATCCGGTATGATAAAACTGGAACACTTGGGGATAGGGACATTATCCAGGAAAACAATCTGGGTCAGCGCCTCCAAAACCATCACCTTTTCCGTCATTCTATTTGCCAACGTCTATCTTGCGAGACGATTGACAAGGCATGATTTCGGGCTTTATCAACAAGCCTGGCTGTTTCTTCAAACCCTGACGCCCATACTGCTTCTGGGCATATCTCAGGCGCTCAACTACTATTTGCCATCCTCATCAGATGAAAAGGCGCGGGAATATATATCCGCCTTTTTTGTCATTATCTGCATAACCGGATTTTTTGCCCTGGCTCTGGCGTTTCTGGCGCCCCGGATCATTGCGCAGATTATTGGAAATGATAGACTTGTTCCCCTCATTCCCATCCTGGGTTTATACATTTTCCTTATTTTACCTTCCTACCATCTGGAGCCGCTTTTGATCCTGAAACGCCGGATAAGTGAATTATTTTTATGGACATTGATATTTGACCTGATATTTTTTGCTATCATTTTCTGGTTTGGGTTTGTTTCAAACATCAAGGGCATTTTTACCTGTCTGGCGTTGATGGCGCTGTTCAAGTCTTTTATCGTGATTGTCAGAGCGATAAAATTGTACGGTCCGGGCAAATGGAATTTTGTCGGCGCGCTCGGAAAACCGCTTTTTTATTATTTGTGCGTTCTGGGAGGAATCGCTGCCATCGATGTCCTGTCGCTGCATATAGACAAATACATCGTTTCACATTTCCTGGGGGCGGAAAGATACGCCTTGTACGCGATCGGTTCCATGGAGATTCCCTTTGTCATAATCGTTACGGCGTCGGTCACGGCGGTCATCATGCCGGAATTGAGTCGCTGCCATGCGTTAAACAAACATGACGACGTCCTTCGTTTGATTCATCGTTCCATGGAAAAGCTTTCTTTTCTGATTTTTCCGATCTGGTTGTATTTATTGGCGACGGCGGGATTTTACATTCCCTTTTTCTTTGGAGAGTCCTATCGCGCCAGCCTCCCGATATTTTATATCTATCTATGTCTCTTGCCTATACGGGCGCTGAATAATCATCCCTATATCATCGCGGCGGGATTGCAGAGATATGCATTATACGCAAGGATTATTGACTTTCTGGTCGATTTTGCGCTCGGGCTGTTACTGGTAAGATGGATGGGACTGATTGGTCCGGCGCTGGCGATGCTTGCGGCGAGTTATGCGCATAAAGGCTATCAAACCATGATACTTTGCCGCCATTTGAAGCTGGGCGTCACAAAGGTATATCCCTGGGGATCATTGGCAAGATGCCTTGTGATGGCGGGAGTCGCCGCCCTGGGATTGAAACTTATACTCGCCATTACAGGAGAGAATATTGCGGGAATTGCGGTGGGAAGCGTACTCTTTTCCGGGTTATACCTCGTCATTCTTTACCGATGGATGTTCGGAAAGAGACGCGCAGGGGAAACATGATAACGGAGCGCATTATTTCTTGAATAACAATTCCGAAACGGGCTTACCCTCCAGCTTGGGTGCGATAAAGGAAAAATAGACGTTGAAGACAAGACCGATCAAAACGATGATCAGAATAAAGAGATTGATGATGTTCACGCTTTTCTTGATCCGTTTTGCCGAATCCTGAATGACCGGATTTATTTTTCGTTCGAATTCCTTATCCACTTCCCTTGAAATGCAGCTGTTGACCAGCTTTGGGATCATGGTTTCCGCAATGACTTCGAGTTGTTTTTCCGCCAATTCCGGGAGTTTTTCCCGTGCGATTTTAGGAATCTGCCTTTGCGCCGTGCTATCGACAATGGATACGATGCTCTGGGATATTTGCTGTCCCACTTCGTCTGACGCCTTTTGTACGCGGGTTTGCACCTCGCGGGGAAGGATGTGCTCCAGTTGATCCCTGATTTTTTCGCGAATCATTTCAGGCAGAATCTGGTCGGCGGAACGTTTTACGGTTTTCTCTGTTTGATCCAGCAGGATAGCGTCCATGGCTTCCGTTACTTTTCGTTCTGCGAGTTTTTCCACCATGGATTTGGCGACCTCATGAACCGTGATTTTAACGAGTTCCTGTTCCTTTTCCGTGGTGAGGGAGGTCACGCGGGATTCGACTTCACGGCGCGCCCGCTGGTCGATCAGGCTGACCACATTGGCGATGGCTCTTTCCACAATGATTTGAGTTTTCTTTTCGACCGCAGCCTGGATATGGCTATCGGCGATCTGGCTCATGAATTTATCAGCCGCTTCCTGGATAAAATGTTTCGCCCGAAGCCGCATGACCTTGGCGGCAAGGAGCGCCCTGACTTTAATCACGAGGGCTTCGGGTTTGAAGGGCTTCAAGAGGTAGCCGTCCGCGCCGAAAAGGGATTGACTGGCTCTTTTTTCTTCCTCTTCCTCCGGTATAAGGAGAAGAACGGGTTTTTCGAAATTATCCAGATCGGTTTTCACCGCCCGTGTGGCGTCGAAACCGCTCACGCCTTCCATCGTGGAATCCAGGACAAAAAGGTCCATATCCTTTAATTCCGGATGCGTCAAAGCAGCCAATCCATTCGAAGCGGCTACCACCCGATATCCTGCTTCTTCCAGGGTATTTTTGGCGATTTCCTGAACGGCGACGCTTCGATCCGCCACAAGAATCCGTTCACCAGCCATAGTTTATCCCCCATTATATCTTCAGAATTTCCTGAATCCAACTCCTCAGTTCAAAACTTTTTGCGTGTTTGAATTTTATATTGGCGATAAAATCCTGCAGGAGACCTGCGGTAATTCTCGTCGCCATCTTGTCCCCCAAACGTTCGACGGCAATATGATAAATAATCTGCGTGAGTTGCATCAAGGCGGCGTAAGAATCATCGAAACATTCATGAATGGCTTTGGATATGTCATTTTCCCATTGAATGATCAATTCCAGGGGTTTGACATTGATCCTTCCGTTGGAGATGCAGATAATATCGGCCTTGGGGAACTGCATCAAGGTATTTTTCCACAAGGAGCAGAGCATGCGATCTTCCTGTTTCCCGGAGCGCTGGAAACCTTCTATCGTGATCAGTGTTTCGAAAAAGGAATTGACAAAAAAGGCAATCGCTCCAAGGGGCGAAATAAATTCAAGTTGAATGGACGTTCGTTCCCTGGTGGGCTTGCTGCGGGAAAAAAGGGAGCTGAAACCTTTTCTTGAGGCGCTGACAGTCGCCATAGATTCCGTTGCGGGAGAATCCTGCGTCAGCACGTTTTTTAGAGAGCTCACCACTCCTGTCGGCGCGGAATCCCGCATCACTTCCCGCAACGCTTTTTCGGGGGATTTTTCTTTGATCATGCCTGAGGAAATAAAGGTATTGAGAATCCGGTAGGTTTCAAATTTCCCGAGTCCGCTTCGATCGACGATCGAACCGACATTGAAGATTCCGTTGATGAGACTCAAAATCATCCATTCATTTTCCGGAAGTTTGGTTGCGTTATCGAAATTTTCCGGAACATTCTGAATGGCAAAAACGACTTCGTTCCCCGGGATGCTTTTGATGATTCTCGCCCATTCATCCTGGCGCCGGCTGCCTTCAATCAACAGGGGTTCGATATCGATTTCCACAACGATATTCGAGGTATCGATATCTTTCCTGTGTTCGAATTTAAACTGCCCATCCTGCCAGGAGAAGAGTTCCCAGATTTCATCCTCCAATTGAAGTTTCAGGACATCTCTCAGCGCATTTTTATTGATCATTTCCCTCTCGAGGAGAATTTGCCCCAGAAGTCTTCCGCGATCCAGGTTTTTCTGAGCCCCAAGGACTTCCATCAGTTCCAGCCGCTTGAGAAATCCCCTGTAAACCAGCATGTCGCCCAGTTTTCTGGGGCGGTTCAGGGCGGAAGAATTGACGATCTTGCCTTCCCTGATAACCAAGTCGATATGGTATTCCTCACGCCAGATGCTGAGGGTACCGGTCATTTTGGCGTTAGCCAGAAACTGGAGAATGTCAGGAACCGTGAAAGACCTCAAGGAGCCTTCCAATTCCATTTCTTTTCTCTGCATGGCCATCCATCCTCATGGGGAGGTTAGAAAGAATACCCACTCTTCCTAAAAAGTCCGCTCAAATCCCGAACAGATCATCCAGGCGATCGGTCGCTTCTTTAGTAATATCGACGCCCTTGCCTTTTTTTTCGGAGGCGCGAGCCTGGCTGAGAATCTCCTTCAAAACTTGCGCGCTTTCCTTGGAATACAATCTCACCATTCCAATCGTGGTGCGATTGTCAAAAATCACGGTCAAGATCGTATCATCATCGACAAGAATATTGTGAATATGATCCTTGTTGCCCTGATGAAACAACACGGAAAAATCCTTTTCTCCCACGAGGCTTGCCATGGCGCGCGTGGAAGAAAATGCGCCGGCGATCAGGGCGGAAAGGCCATCCGTATCAATGGTTTTGGTAAATCCCTTTTTGGCGACGCATTTTCCATCCTGATCAACCAGAATGGCGCATTTGGCGTCCGATTGTTTCAGGAGATTAATCAATGCGCGATTGATTTTCGCCATCGCTTCTTCCGTTAAAATAAGAGTTTGTTTAGTCATCCTGATCCCCTCTTGAACATTGATCATAAGAGTTCCAAAATCATTCCTCCAGCTTCAACCTTTTTCTATCATGAGGAATCAACCAGATTTTTCCATACCTTGAATCATAAGAAAGATAGAAATTCCTTTGTTCAGCCTCATCGATCCAGATACTGAATGGGTCCGCCAAAGGCGCCCGACTTTCCGGGGGATCGGTCAAATAAAAGAAATATTTTTGTCTCCCGGAAAGAATTTTCGATCTCTTCCCTCGAAAAATAAGTTTTCTATCCAACATATAGCCGAAAAATGCAAGAATTTTTAATTTCCCTTTCAATCTATATCGTATTCGGGATCCGGAAGAGGGATAATCCTGAATCTTCAAAAGAGCGGAACCTACGGGCAAGCTCTTCCAGTACACAAGGCACTTTTGTTCAATTGGCAATAGCCCTTTCAAGGGCTCTTCCTCGGTAAAGATAAATGTATTCTGGGATGGAGGCTTCTTTTTTGCTGCGGGAGGTCGCTCGGGTTTTGCGGATATCTGCGCCGGCGATTCCGGGCGTATGGGAATATCTTTCTCGATTGTGGATGAATCTATGGTTAAAGAGGATACGCCTTCCGGCGTTTCCTCGGTTACGACCTTCAATCTTTCCAGAATAAGAGAAGACATGGCTTTCAGGGTTTGTTTAACTCCTTCACCCGTAGTCGCCACAGATTCGAAGCTGGCGACCTTCCCTTCATTCAGTAGCGTATCCAGTTCCTGTATGGAAAAGATATTCTCAAGATCCCTTTTATTATACTGGATCACCCAGGGGACGCTTTCAAGACTATAGTTGTATTCCTGGAGGTTATCCTTGAGATTTTGAAAACTTTTCAAATTTTCATCCATTCGGTCGCGTTGGGAATCTGCAACGAAAACGATCCCATCCACACCGCGCAAGACCAGTTTTCTGGTTGCGTTATAATACACCTGTCCGGGTACGGTGTACAGGTGGAATTTGGTGTTAAATCCCTTGATCTTCCCAAGATCCATCGGGAGAAAATCGAAAAAGAGCGTTCGATCCTGCTGTGTCGCCAGGGAAACCAGTTCGCCCCGATTTTCCGTGGGAAGGGTTTTGTAGATGAATTGAAGATTGGTAGTTTTTCCACCTAAACCGGGTCCATAATATACAATCTTGCAGGATATTTCCTTTTGCGCATAATTTATTGTTGCCATGAAAAATTCACCAAAATAAAGAAAGGCGCTGAATGACTATAAGGTCATGCTTTCCAACTCTTTGATTCTATCCCGAATTTCTACACGGATGAGTCCCAGATTCGCTTCAGCTCCTGTTATGACCACAACATATCCGAATTTGCACCTTCCGAAGAAAAGCTTGTTTTTTTCCGCTTCCAGCATGAAACTGCGGATGTCTCCATAGTCCAGTTTGTCAATGGTCTGCCTGGAAGCGCGGATAATGGAGGACATCAACGCCCCCACTGTTTCCGCATCGATCTCCGAATGAAAATCCGTAGCAACCAGGATTCCATCTTCCGCAACGATGCAACTTCCTGCCACATCCGGCAGCTTGTTCAATTCAGAGAGTATTTGCTCCATACGGACCCCCTTTCTAGATAACCGGCGAATATTTCATCTCCAAAAGTTCGCGCGCGCTGCGAGTCAAAGGTTCCAACCGACTCAACGTCTCTTCCATATCCACTTTTCGTTTGAAAATAAATATGCCATAAAATCTTTGATTGAAGGAAACATGCAGGAAATTATGCTCGGATGTTTGAGAAATGATCCTTTCGGGTTCGTCAAATCCTATCTTCAGTTGGGCGTTTTTATGATTGTTCCATTCCACAAGGGAGATGGCGGCCAGTCTGTCCGAATCGAATCTCAATTGACAATCCTTCGCCAGAATAAGTCCTTCATGGGTGTAAAGGATATAACCTTCCATTCCCATCACATTCAGAAACAGGCTGCCCAATTCTTCATAATTATACACCCGGACAAAACCGCCAACCGGCGTGGCTTCGGAAGAACCAGGGCGCAAATTCCGGGTTTCCAGGAAAGCCTTCCTCTCCCCCACAAAGCCCAATGCCTTGTCGCTCACCATTCGCGGATTGAGAAGCCAGGCAAGATGGGGACCCAACATCATGAGCAGAAACATCTGCAATAAAACCAAAAGGGGATTCCCCATCCAGAAGCCAATCAGAGAGGCGAGGGAATGGGTCTCATTATAATCGGAAAACACGATGCCGGAAAGGAAACAGCACAATAACCGGAAAAGCAGCAATAAGAAGGAATAGAGGCAAAGATAGGGAAGCGAAGAACCGCCCCCGGATAAAATCCCGAAAAAGAGATAGATCAGGATTTCGATAATGACAAGAAAGGGGAGGATTCCGGATACGATATCATGCAGAGACACTTCTCTTTCTCCGGGGGAACCTCCGGTAAAATTATTCAGGATGGGAATAAACAGGAGGAGAAGGATTCCGAACAAATAGACAAGACGGGAACATTTCATGAGTATCATAGGAACACCTTGATAGCTAAAATTTGAGAATTTGTTCTATCTGCAACCGTAATCGACCAAGATTGACATTGGGCTTCAAAACGATCTTGAGGAGAGATCCCTCTACGCAAAACATTAAAAGAGAGTATCTTTCCAGCTCGAGCACGACATTGACCAGGTTCCCGATTTTATGATCTTTTGCGAGGCGATTCATGATGATGAAGAAATTTCTCGCAAGATCCGCATCATGCTTGTCATCCTCTTCTTCATCCGGCAGTTTTGTAAAACTGAAGCTCATGACTTCGGGCAGAGACCTCAGATGACGGAGCAATTCATCCACACGCGCATCCAGGGAGGAGGTTTTGTAAGGTATCGGATTATTATCGCTCAGGTCGCCCCTGGTTTCCATGGAAAATATCTGGGAATGGAGGAACTCCTTCAGTTCGTTCAGATCGGTATCGAGGGGATTCATATTCTTGATGGATTGAACGATGTCCATGGCGTCATGATATTCCCTTTTTTTGGCGAGGATTTTAGCCATGAGGAGGTTGGTGCCAAAGGCGTCATGCGCCTTCTGGAGCACATTCGCCAGTTCCTCGAGGGCGTCATCATAACGCCCCATGTCGTAAAGAATGCGGGCTAAAAGGGTGCGCCCCGTGATGGACTCTTCATCCTGAAGTATGCCGGTTTTGCATACTTCAAGAGCCATGTTCAAATGCCCGGCGCCCCGCAACGCCTCGGCATAGGGGATAAAAGCGAGGGGATTCCTCCCCGATTCGAACATCAGCTGGAGTTCTGCGATATCGATCTCCGTTGACAAATTGTTTTTCTTTTCATCCATCAGAACAATTCAAAAAAATTCCCCTTTATCAGAATTTCTGGAATAAAACCTTTCAAAAAGACTTAAA
>JAFGFK010000496.1 GCA_016931135.1 Candidatus Sumerlaeota bacterium
CAGAAAAAAACTCAGGATAGTTTGAAGGATTTTTATAGAGTTTGACCCCATAGCCCAACCACTCACTCGGAAAACTGATGCGCGCCCATTTTTTCTAAATTACAATAATATACTTGATTCAGAAAAGCATATTGTCATATAAATATATTTTATAGGGGAAATAGGACATTTTTCCTCAATTTCTCAATTTGATACAAAGAAGGTGATTTGGTGATAAATAAAAAAATAATCTCGGGATTTTTCCTTTTTCTGATGGTTTGTGTTTTTGCATGCCTCTTGTATGCCAACGATTTTTTCCATACCACAACCCCTCTTCCCATTGCTACGCAAATGTACGGCGCCGTGGTTCTGGGAGATTACCTGTATGTCATCGGCGGGAACAGCTATATTCCCGGAACCCTCGATGACCTGTGGCAGACTTCCGTGTGGCGGGCGTTCATCTATCCCGACGGATCCCTCGAGAAATGGGAAAAATCCACCCCCCTTCCCGCCAATAGATGTTACATCGAAAATCTGACCATTGCCTTGAATGACGTGGTTTATGTGGTTTGCGGATGGAATGCTACATCAAACGTGAACTGTAAAACCATTTTATGGACCCGTCCCCTTCCCAACGGCGAACTGGAACCCTGGAGGGAATCCCCTCCCTATCCTGGCGTGGGGGTGAGCAATTCCGTGGCGGTTTCTACTCCCGGATATATCCATCTTCTGGGTGGATTGGGCGATCCCCAATCCAAGAGCGCCTCGAGCAGGGCGCGAACGCCGGTAAAAGAGGCGTGGAGCGCCCGCGTGGCTCCCGATGGCTCCGTGGAAAAATGGGAATCTGCCGATCCCCTCCCTGTACCCTTGTGGTTTCATCACGCCGGCGTTGTGGGGGGAAAGGTTTGGATCTGGGGCGGACTCCGCACTACGGATAATAAATCCGTGAATGATACGATCTATTATTCCGAGATTCTTCCTTCAGGACGTTTGGGCAAATGGCAGACCTATGAAAAAAAGTTGAATCCCGCCTTTTTCGGCGCCGCCTGTTCCATCAGCGGCGATTATCTCCTTTCCTTCTTCCCCAGGTATGCCGGCGGCAAATCCAACTATGATATTCTTTTCGCCAGGTATGAAAACAATATTTTGTCCAATTGGGGTTTGATCAATGCAAAGACAAAGGCAAAGATGTACACCGCCGTGGCGACAGATTACAGAAACAAAATCCTTTTTCTCCCGGGAGGCAGAAGCGAACATGGCGCCAATGCGGCGCATCTGGATAGCTCTGTCTATTGTTTCCGGCTCAAGACCGATGACGCCCCAACCCCCCAGCCAACCCCCGATTTGATGATGAGCCTTGCCCATGGGCATGGCGATCAAACCGCCCGTTTGAGCTATACCTATCATAAAATTACTGCCGGTGTTCACAGGGGATTCCATACCTACGAACAATCCAGGGCGATCTTCGAGAAAAAGAACAAACCAGTCCTGATTTATTTCTATACGAAAACAGCGCGCAATTGCGTCAGCCAAAGCAAAATCCTGCAGGAACAATTCAATCCCGCCGTTTATGGAGACAATATCATATTGGCGGAATTGGACGCTCAGAATTATCCCCAGCTCTCGCAACAGTACGGCGTGTTCAGATTCCCCGCATGGGTGTTCTTCAACTCCCGCGGCAAGGAAATCGGAAGGAAATTGCAGGTATTGGATGCGTCCGGACTCGATTCCCTCATCCGTTACGTGATTCAAAATCCCTGAATAAGCGCAATCTCGGTTTTGCTTCTTCTGGTGTTGCTGAATAAAGTAGAAAAGAGGGAAACTCTATAAAAATACTCTATGCTATCCTTGACTCCATACCGTTTTTCAAAAAAATTGACTTTTACAAATAATTCAATTTAAAGTCAACCTTATACAGATTCTCCACGTCTATATAATCAGATGAAACATCGAAAAAAGCGCATTCTAAAAAAATTCGCGTTTTTATGAATTTTTTAATTGACAAAAGCGTCTATATTGTAACAATGCGTTCTGTTTTAAATAAACTATAACGTAATAAAACGTATGGCAATGTTATTACAACGTTTCAAATCCCGCGCGCAATTTTGCTTACTCTTTCCTTTTTTTATAAAAGACAAAAAGAATTCAAAGCTTCTCTGGAGGGCATTATGAAAAAAACTGTAATTATTGCATTGTTTTTCTTTGTTTTTAGCGGATTGATGGTTCGGGGAGAAGAAATTCCCAATCTGACAGATCCCTATATTTTACTATCTACGGATACCGCTCGATTGCAACATGTTGAGTATGTATGTAAACAATTGCAATTTCCTGATGTAAAGACTTTTCAGGTGGGGGAAGGAAACCTTATCGTAATAGGACCTTTTCTTCATGGCGCCATGGCTTATGAGAATCTCCGAGTTATCGAGAAGCATATTCCTTTGGCGAAACAGATCCGTTTATCAAAGAAGGAGGGAAGAATCGATTTTGTCCACCCTTCAGCGAAAATCAATTCAAATTTTATTGTGGATTCCAGATTAGGTAAAACGCCAACATCCACCTATTTATCAAATGAATATTCCGATTATTATGAAAGAATCAATGCCCTGAAATCCCGCCCCGATTATTTACAGCAAATCCAATCATTAAAAAAGGGACTCTCAGTTTCAGATCCTAAAATGGGGATTATATCGAAATTCGAGGGGGATTACTTATATAGAACTGAATTTAATAAGTTAATTTCAGGCAAAGCGTCCTCCTTCAAGGAAGCCAAAGCCCTTTATCGGAAATTGGCAAGGAATGAAATTCAATCTCCCCGGGAAATGAGGGGACATGCCGCCATCAGACTCATCTTTATCGAACAGGCGGAAAATAGAACCGAGGTATGGTGTCCGAATCCTGATAGCTCCAATAAGGACGCCTATTTCAAGGTATATCAAACCTGTAGAGACGCATATCACTATCTGGATGATGAACGGTTCAAGCCGGAAGCTGCGGTTCATAAGATCGCGAAAATGCTGGAATTGGCGTACCGATTCAATATTGGGAATTGTGATGACGTAAGAAAAGCCATTGAATCCGTGAAAGCGGACCTTCCTTCCTCTGAAACCATTCGATTGATCAATCAATCCATCATGAGCGACAGGGAATTTATCGTTCATAAATATCGTTATAACATGTCCACAATTGATTTGATGTATGCGGAAACGTATTATTATGAACAGAACTTCCAGGAGGCGTATCGCTGTTACAAGAAAGTTGCCGAGTCATACCCCGATATCCCGAGGACGCATCTGAGCGCATTGAGATGGCAGGGAACATTGGCGATGTCATTTGGGAATGATGATGAAGCGATCCATTGCTTTGAAACGGTTGTGAATGACAAATCGCCGGAGAATAATGAAAATACTTTTGGGAAGAGAAATCCCCGATCCAATTCCGGATTCTGGCTGGGTCGTCTTTATATAAAGAAAGGGAAAAAACAGGAAGCGAAAAAACTCTTTCAATGGATTTTAAATACTTATCCAGATTCGAGAGAAAGGGAGCATGTAATAAAATGTATGGAAAATCTGAAAGATTAGCGTTTGTCATTTCAATTCTTATCTTGTTCATTAATCCCTGTTTGATTTGGGGAGAACAACCGGGAGAGCTTCCTCCCGTTGTCACCAATGTTTATCCTGAGGTTACTCCGGTAAGCGGTAGCGCCGCTATAATTAAATACACGGTTTCCCAGGAAAATTCCCATAATGTCTCTCTCCCTTCCGGATCATATTATCAATATAGCGTCAATAGTGGAACCTCATGGAATGACGCTACGCTGGGAAGTGGCGGGGATGGAACAACCGGATTGACCACTTCAGAAACCGGCGTTGAACATGAATTGAGCTGGAATTCTGTGGCGGATTTGCCAAATCAGCTGATAACCACGGTCAAATTCAGAATCAAGGTGAAGGACGATACCACGCAACAGGACAGCGAATATGAAGAATCGGGGACTTTTACGGTGGATAATTGCATTCCTGTCGTCTCTAATGTCGCGCCCACGCCGACGCCTGTATGTGGTGATGACGCCCTGATCAAATATACGGTATCCCATTGTTCTTCCAAGAACGTTTCTCTTCCCTCTGCGGATTATGCCCAATATAGTACGAATAGCGGACAATCTTGGAACAATGCCACATTGGGAAGCGGTGGAGACGGAACATCGGGTCTTTCAACCTCCCCATCAGGGGTGGAACACAAACTCAGTTGGAATTCCGAAGCGGACATCCCGAACCAGAAAATCACCACGGTACAGTTTCGGATAAGGGTAAAAGACGCCAACAATAATATCAGTAGTTATGCGCAATCCGGGACTTTTACGGTGGATAATTGCATTCCTGTCGTCTCTAATGTC
>JAFGFK010000005.1 GCA_016931135.1 Candidatus Sumerlaeota bacterium
ATGGTGAAGGTCATCCAGCTGAGAAAAGCTGGAAAAGGGATCGAAGTTGAAAAGTGTGCGGTGGAGCCCATATATGCGGGGCGGGACAAAAAATCAAGCGGTATGGATATGAAGGGCATGAAAACCTCCGCCATTAAAAAGGCGCTGGAACGCGCCGGAATATCCTCGAAGTACGCAGTTTCCTCCGTGAGCGGGGAATCGATCATCGTGCGGTATATCCAGCTTCCCGATATGCCGGAGAATGAATTGAAAAACGCTTTGCGCTGGGAAGCGGAGGAATATATTCCCTTCCGGATTGACGATGTCAATATCGATTCCGTCATTCTGGGAAAAGCCCAGGGTGAGAATGTCGGCAAGGTTGACGTATTGCTTGTTTCCGCCAAAAAGGATCTGATCAACGAGCATCTCGAAATCATTAAAAACGCTGGTTTGATCCCCGTAATAGTTGATGTGGATTCTTTTGCGTTTCTGAATTGTTTCGAGATGAATCACTCCCCGGATCCCAACGAAGTGATTGCGCTGATCAATATTGGCGCGGAAATCACCAATATCAATGTGTATATCAACGGCACGTCGCGGTTCTCCCGGGACATCTCCATTGCCGGCGATACGATTACCAATGCGATTGCCGGAAAGCTGAACCTGGATTTTACCCGAGCGGAAACCCTTAAAATCAATGAAGGGGCGCCTTATGTCGAGGCGGAAATCTCGGAGGAAGAAACAGGCGGATTGGTATCCGCTATAAGGGGAACCGTCGAAAAAATAACCGGGGAGGAAATGGGAGATGATTCCGAGGAAATGATTGCCCAGAAGATCATCCGGAACACCCTTCAGAATCTGATCGGGGAAATCAGCCGCTCCATCCAGTTTTTCGAAAATCAAAGTACGGGCAAGAGCGTACAGAAGGTGGTTCTGGGAGGAGGCACATCCCGTATGAAGAACATCGTTCCCTTCTTTTCCCGGGAGCTGGGTTTGCCTTCCGAGGTGATCGATCCCCTTCGCCGGATTTCGGTCAAAGATGCCATTGCGGGGGATGTCACGGCTTTCAAGGAAATGTTAAGCGTCGGAATAGGGTTAGCTTTACGAAAGGTGGTAGAATAAATGATAAGGATTAACCTTCTTCCTCCTGAACAGATCAAAGTGAAGAGAGATCGGATGAAGATCGTTGCAGGCCCTTCCAGCTCCACGCCCATGGTTGCGCTTATCCTTGTCGTTGCTTATCTGGTGGCAGGCGCCTTTGGATACTGGGTCTATAAAGCCAAGAAGCAAAAAGATAACGAAATAGCGAAACTTACAACCGAACGCGATGGAATCAAAAAGAAGATACAGGAAAAGCAAGCCCGATACAAGGAATTGATGGATCTTAAAACCCTTTTAGCCAATAAAATCGAGATTCTCAGCGCCCTCAATCCCCCCGATCGCCTTTTATGGGCGGAGAAAATGAATATGCTGGCGGACATCGTTCCCAAAGGCGTCTATCTTCAGAACATCGAGGTCACGGAAGAAATATATGATATAGAGACCAATGAATCCAAATCAAGACGCGCCAAGTGGGTGGAAGAAGGTTCCAAGCCCCCCGCGCCGCCGGTTGTCAAAAAACCCGTCATCACCCAGACGCTTTCCGTTGCCGGAATCACATGGGCGGACGATCCGGAACAGCGCCTGCAACTGATTATCCGTTTCCATGAGGCCATGAAGAATTATTCCACCATTGGTCTGAATGGCGATTCCCGCCGCTTTATGGATAATTTTGAAGACCTCATTCGAATCGATCCGACCTATGTCGGAGTCGTTGCGGGGCGGACAATCACTCATTTCAAGCTGATATTGAAGACAAAACCGTTTACGTCGTCAAGATGACAGGAAATATTTTTAAGGGAAAGGACGAGATATGGAACTGGACGAACAAGCAAAAAAGAATTTGACGGTTGGTCTTTTCATCGCCATAATGCTCACAGCGGGTTTTGGGTATTACCACTATATCTGGCTTAAACCTTATTACCAGTCTTGTGAGGAAAAAATAAAAAGCCTTAAGTCGGAGATCAAGGTTCTCAATGGGGAACTGAGAGAAATTGAAGCTGTGGAAAAACAAAAAGATCAAATCGCCGAGATGCAAAGAGTGGTCGATGAGGCTACCAAACGGCTTCCCAACACCCCCGACGCCGCCGGGTTCTATCAGGAACTGATCCGGGTGCTTCGAATCACCGGCGTGTTCGCAACCAGGGTGGAACCCGGCAGAAAACGGACCGAGGCAATGTATACGGAAATCCCCTACATCATCGCCTGCCAGTGCCGTTATCATGAATATGGGCAGTTTCTGAACCTGATCGAGGACAATCAGAGCCGTTTTATGCGCGTCAATTCGTTTAACATTAAAAACAATGATAACCGTCCGAGCATTCACCCGATCTCCGTGAATATTTCTACCTTTATGTTCAACAAGTAAAATTCCGGAAAACGGGAGCGAAAGTACGGGAATCAAGGAGCGTAGAATGATGAAACGAAAATTTATGAGCGTCTTATGTTTATGCTTGGCTATTCTGATGGTTTCCTTCGGAGTCGCCCAGGAGTCCGCGCCGGAAAAAATTGCCGATAAAATGGCCCCAAAAGATGCGACAGGCGACCTTGAAAAAGTCCAGGAAGAAACCCCCTCCGGGGAACAAGCCCAGGTTACCCCTACGGAAACCATGACCGAAGCGCAGATTCTAACCATGCCCAAGGATAAACAAATCCAGACAGAAAGCCAGGAACCGGAAAATCCCCCCAACATTCTCGAAGATCCCCAGGTCCGTAACCTTCTCAATCCCAAACCGGTCTTCATTTATAATCCCCGCGATCTCAAGGATCCCATGATTGTTCCATGGGTTCGCCACACCCTCCTGGTGAAGGAATTTCTCATAACCCTCGAAAAACGGTTGGGAGAAGCCAGAACCGATCCCCGGAAAATTCAGGAAGCCAAATCCATCATCAGGCAGATTGAAGAGTTGCTGCCCGACGTTTCTGATTTGGAATTGAAAAAGAAAAGCGAGGACAAACTCTCGAAATTGCAGGAAATTCTCCTCCAACTTGAATCGGAACCCAAGGCCATCGTGCCTGTTGACACCCCGATCGCCCCGCCTACGGAAATCCAGATTCCTACGTGGATCAAGGCGAATTTCGCCGGGGTTATATGGCATCCGAATGTGGAAGAACGAATCGCCCTGATAGGGGATGAGATACTAAAGGAAGGTCAAAAAGTTCCCAAATATCCCGATGCCGTGGTGCAAAAAATCAATCCCACTTCGGTCGTCATTTCCTATCGCGGGAAAACGGAAGAAATTACAGTTGAAAAACAAGAATAAATTTAAAAATATAAAAATCGCCAATTTAGGGAAAGGAGCGGGTAGAATGATTAAACGTAGCGCCTTTTATCTGGTTTGCGGGTTGATCCTTCTCATGGCGCAATCTCAAATCGCCGGAGAGGACGCCCAGAATTTTTATGTTCCTCCATCAGGAAAGGAAAGCGCCCCAAAGGCTTCTGCAGCAGCTTTGCCGGAAGAGGATATCTTTGCGCAGCTGGTGACTCTGCGTTTCAAGGATGCGGAGCTTCAGAATGTGATCCGCATGGTTGCTGATCAGACCGGGTTGAATATCATTATGGCAAAGGAGCAGGTCAAGGGAACCATTACCCTGGACCTCGAGGACGTCCCCCTGGGCGCAGCGCTGGACGCCATCCTCAAAACGCATGGACTGGCTTTTGTCCGGGAGCCCGGAGGAATTGTCCGCATAGTTCCCCGTTCGGAAATCCGCGCAACAACCATTGAATTGAAAACAGTCCACGTCCCCATCAACTGGGTGCTTGCCACCACCCTTGCGGAAACCCTTCGCCCCTTCATATCCAAGGCGGAAGGCGCCCAGATTCAGGCGGACAGCGAGTCGAACGCCTTGGTGATTACGGACACGCCCCCATCGGTCGATACGCTTCTCGCCCTTGTGGAAAAACTCGATGTCCCTGAAAAACAGGTCATGATCGAGATGAGACTCGTCGATATTTCCAAGGAAGTCCTTCACATGATAGGATCGAATTGGTCCATATCTCAAACCATGAATACCGGCATCGCCTTCGCCAACCTGGATCATTTCAAATCCATGAACGACATCAACGTTCCCGGCGGCGGACGATGGACATGGGGACATGGTTTCAGCATCCTGGGAGAAGATTTCGATTTTGACGCCCTGCTCGAGGCTTATGAAACAAGGGGACTGGTCAGCGTTCTGGCTAATCCCAAGGTGATCACCCTGAACAATATCAAGGCGAAGATCGAGATTACAGAGGACATTCCCTATGAGAACACGGTTATAGGGCAAGGGGGCACCACGACGATTGAAGTGGAATTCAAGAAAGCCGGCATTACCCTCGAGGTTCTTCCCAAGATCACAAACAATGGTTATATCCGCATGAATCTCAAACCAACCCAGGAAATCTTCCGCAGACGCGAATATAACGTTCCCCTTATAGATAAACGCGCCGCGGAAACCAACGTCATTGTCCGCGATGAAGAAACCGTGGTTCTCGGCGGATTGCGCCAGGATAACTTCTCTGATGGCACCAATGGAACCCCCTGGTTCATGGACATCCCCGTGTTAGGCTGGTTATTCAAGAACAATACAAAAGAGAAAAAACAGCTGGAGATGGTCATGTTTGTAACGCCTCATATCATCAAGGAACCCGCTCTGACCGAATTGGAAAAGATCGAATATGAGCATATCGATTACGGCTGGAAACTTCCCGAGGCGTTCTTTACGCAGGAAATGGATTGACGCGTGAAACAAGTCCCCGGGGGCGTTACGCCCCCGAGCTGTCTTGTTGATTAGTACGGCATATTATTTGCCCCCTTGTTGAGAGAATCCGCAAGGGGGCTTGTTTTTATGCCGTGGCTTGTTGACGGAAACGCGACCAATCCCTCGATTCATGCATTGTGGAACATTTTTGCTCTTTGCTCGATCTGTTGCAGGGCGCCTTCGAGAATACCCTCCCAATTATATGCGGTTCTGACAAGGTCGTACGCCTGGGACGCCAGGCGTTCTGAAAGGGCGGGATTCTCGATCAGGTTCACTACGGATTCCGCAAACTCCTTCGGATTATCCCGTATCAGAATATGCCTCTCGTTCTCGACTTCCAAGCCCTCACAACCGACAGATGTGGATACCACCGGCGCCTTCATTGCCATGGCTTCCAGGATTTTGAGCCTTGTTCCTCCCCCCGTGCGAAGAGGAACGACAAACGCCCGCGCCCTTTCGAAATAAGGGCGAATATCCTGCACATAACCCGTGATTTCGATATCCTTGCTCCGCA
>JAFGFK010000497.1 GCA_016931135.1 Candidatus Sumerlaeota bacterium
AGGATTTTTATAGGGTTTGACCCCTTCTGAGTTGAATAATAATCGGAAAACTGATGTGCGCGCGGAGCGTCCTGATTCCGTAACCGGGAATGCGGGATGAGAAAACTGTTGATTATCTCCTCGATCTTTAATAGGTATCACCAAGATTTGTATCGAAGAAAGGGAAGAAGAATATCATCATGATGAAAACATGTTCTGCAGGAGATGTGATCTTCGGGGGCAAGAATCTTGTCGTTATCGCAGGTTTGTGCGTGATCGAAAACCGCTATCATACTCTGAAAACCGCAGAGGCTATAAAAAAAATCGCAAAGGATTTGCAGATGCCCTTCTGCTTCAAAGCCTCCTATGACAAGGCGAATCGAAGTTCCATCAAATCCTACCGGGGACCGGGGATCGAGGAAGGGCTCAAAATCCTCAAGGAAGTGAAAAAGGAACACGAAATTCCGGTTTTGACCGATGTTCATTGTACAAACGATGTTCCAAAAGTCGCTGAAATCGTTGACATCATTCAGATTCCCGCGTTTTTGTGCCGCCAGACCGATCTCATCATTGCGGCTGCAAGAACGGGACGCATTGTAGAGGTCAAAAAGGGACAGTTCCTTGCCCCGTGGGATGTGAAAAACATCATCGATAAACTGGAATCCGCGGGCTGCGACAAGATTCTCATGACCGAGCGCGGAATATCCTTCGGGTACAACAATCTTGTCGTGGATATGCGATCACTTGCGATCATGCGTTCCTTCGGATACCCGGTTGTATTCGACGCCACGCATTCGGTTCAGCTTCCGGGAGGAAAGGGGGATAGCGCGGGGGGGCAGCGGGAGTTCATCGCTCCCCTGGCGCGCGCTGCCGTTGCGGCTGGCATCGACTCTGTTTTTATCGAGGCGCACGAGGACCCGCGTCGCGCGAAGAGTGACGGACCCAATTCGGTTCCCCTTGCGGAATTGGCATCGCTTCTTGCTCAATTAAAGGCGGTCGATCACTGCGTCAGAAAATTGAACATCAACAATCCGGATTCATAACACTGTAATTCGAGGAATGACATGAACGAAACTGAAAACATAAAACAAATCGCCCGCAGGGTTTTTGAAATTGAATCCTCCGCCATTTCTTCGCTATCAGAGAAGCTGGATTCGAATTTCGACAAGGCGATCGATCTGCTCTTCAATACAAAACGGGTGGTGGTAACCGGCATGGGAAAGGCGGGGCATATAGGTTGCAAGGTAGCGGCAACGCTTTCCAGCACCGGAACGCCTGCTTTTTTCATGCATCCTGCGGAAGGAATTCACGGCGACCTGGGAATGATTACCCCGGAAAACGTGGTGATCGCCTTTTCGAACAACGGACAAACCGAAGAGGTTCTTCGAATCATTCCGTATCTGAAACATTTCCAGATTCCCCTGATCGCCGTAACGGGCAACCCGGAATCGGAACTCGCCCGCAACGCCGATGCGGTTTTGAATATCTCGGTAAAGGAGGAAGCATGCCCCCTCGGATTGGCGCCAACGGCAAGCACAACCTCCATGCTTGCCATGGGGGACGCCCTTGCCGTGGCGCTTCTGGAAAAACGGGGATTCAAAAAGGAAGATTTCGCTTTGTTTCATCCGGGCGGCGCGCTGGGAAAACGTCTTTTAATCCGGGTGAAAGATATCATGTACAAGGGCAAAGATATCCCCATCATTCATTATACAAAGACCTTCCGGGAAGCTATCATGGAGATGCTCGGGAAAAACCTGGGCGCCGTGCTGGTTGTTGACGACAACGCCAGGCTGGTCGGCATATTTACGGATGGCGACATGAAACGCGCCCTGTTTCCCAATCCCTGCGATTATAACACATCCATTGAAAAACTCATGATCCGGAATCCAAAGAGCGCGCATCCGGATATATTGGCAATCAAGGCGCTGGATATGATGGAACAATACAACATCACCGTATTGCCAGTTACTGATGAAAATAGAAATCTTCATGGTTTGATACACATGCACGACATCATCAAGGCGGGTATCACGACGTGACTCCTTTTGCCCTGGAATTGAAAAAAAAACCGGCAAATTCATCGAGTCATATCTTTTTCATCCTCTCATATTTCGTTCTTGCCGCCATTTATTTCAACAAGCTTCTGTTTGATTCCACAAGGTGCATATCAGATCCCCAAACGGACGTCCTGTTATATTTTTATCCCATACGTTACTTTGGATTTACGAGCCTTTCCCGCGGCGTTCTTCCCTTGTGGAATCCGCACACATTCGGAGGAATGCCGTACCAGGCGATATCCCAAACCGCTCTTTTCTATCCCCTGAACCTGTTTTTTCTTTTCCTTCCCACAACGCTTGCCATCAACCTCACGACGTACCTTCATATTGTTTTATCCGGTTGCGCGGCGTATTTTCTGGCGCGGCGGATGAACAGGAGCGCCTGCGCCGCCTTTCTTTCAGGGATTGCCTATGCCTTTTGCGGGCAGCAGATTCTCCGCCTCTACGCCGGGCATCTCACCATCAATGCGGTTTTGCCCTGGCTTCCCCTGTTTCTTCTTTTTCTCCATAATCTTTTCAACGCCCCCCGGTTCTCTCATATTGCCGCTGCCTCTTTCATCTTTGCCCTGGCTATCCTGGCGGGGCATCCCCAGTATGTTTATTATCTCATGATGGCGTCTTTTGTTTACTGGGCGTTCTTTGTATTCCTGTTCCATGTCAAAAAGGAATCCTTACTGAAATCACTTGGAAGTATTCGATGGATGATTATCCCCACGATTCTGGGAATCCTTCTTTCCTCGATACAAATACTTCCTACCCTCGCATTCACAAAGGAATCCATACGTTCCGAGGGATTAACAAGGGAAGAAGCCGGGAGTTTTTCGCTCCCACCCAAACAGATCATATCCTTCGTCGCTCCCGCGATTTTCGGTTCCGATAAAGCCGGAAATTATACCGGAATGGGACACGAATGGGAAATGACCGGTTATTGCGGAATGATTACCCTACTCCTTGCCTTATTCGCCCTGTTATCCAGGGAAAGACGGATTGTCATTTTTTATTTTATTTTATCCATCCTGGGTTTGATCATTGCCCTGGGAAAATACTCTCCGTTTTTCCGTGTTTTTTATTTCATACTGCCCGGATTCCGGCTCTTCCGGGGGCATGTCAAGGCATTGATTCTCACGAATCTTTCCCTGGCGCTCCTGGCGGGATTCGGACTGGATGCCCTGGTTGAAAAATATTTTTACACACGCATAAAAAGAAATCTCTTCACAAGCGCCATGATCGGCGTCCTGATCCTCGAACTGGGGGTTTTCGCCTTTACCAGGCGTTCCACAACCTCTTTCGAATTCCTGAATTCCATCCCAGTAGTGAAAAAAAACGACTATCCGGAAACATCCTTTCATCGCCAGCTCACGCTCGTTACGGGAAGGGAGAATTCCTCTCTACTTTCCGGAACCATGGATCTTTCCGGTTACGATTCCGATCAGCTATTGAGGTATCGAAACTTCATAAACAGGACACAGGGACTTCCTCTCAAATATTACCAGTTGAAAACGGATTTCAGAAAAGTATCTGCGGGATATCTCGCGCCTTTCGGGGTACAATATGTCATCGCATCCCGAAATGGGGATGAGTCCTCATGGCAAACGCACAGATTTGACGGTTTTCAGGGACTTTGCCGGATTATGAGAAAAATCAAGATTGTTTCCACCTCGAATGAGGCGCTTGGGGAGATCAGCAAGCCCGATTTCGATTTCACAAAAAACCTGGTTCTGGAAACGGGTGAGAATCCGCCCAAACCGGGAGATGAACCATCGACTCCTGATCGCGTTGAAATCATGGAATGGCGAACCAACAGGATTCATATCCGGGCAAAGGCGGAAACGCCCTGTTATCTTCTGGTATCCAATGTGTACGCAAGGGGATGGAAGGCGCGGGCGAACGGAAAACCGGTGTCCCTTTATCCGGCG
>JAFGFK010000061.1 GCA_016931135.1 Candidatus Sumerlaeota bacterium
CATCCTGAAACTTATGAAGGAGTGATGGATTTTTATAGAGTATGACCCCATGATCCAAACACCCGCCAAGAAAACTGATGTGCACCCTATTCACTCTTACTCAAAAGATCGCATCCCTGAGCAAAAAATACGATGTTGAACGAAGACTACAGAGACATGTTACGCTCCTTATTAGAGGAAAAGGTTAAATGCCTCTAAACAAAACAACGCGCTGGAACGGTGATTGATTCCACCTTAAGCAGAGCGTCTTTGGAGAAATGAATTTTCTCCAGAGGATGACTCCGAAAAAGATGAAATAAAAATTAAGCCGGGAAGCATTGATGAGATGATCCTGTGTTTGAAGAGAATTTTGAAATCCGTCCATAAGTGGAACAAACATGGCGGAAAGCGGGGATATCTCGACTTCATAATTCACTATGATTCATACAGAACATTTCCACTGCGCGAAGCCATGAATCGGATTCTTTACCCATCTTTTTATCCGAATACCGATAGTCGTGTTTTCTAATGAATTCCTGAAGTTCGGAAAGAAGTCCGGAATATTTGCCTTCATGGAGAGAGATCAAATATTGCCGGGTATCCGCATTTTTATTGAATGTCAGAGATTGTAACAAATGAAACAGGCATAATCCGGGACTTTTTTCAAAAGCATCCTTCATTTCCGTTTCGCCAATACCGTTTAATAAAGTATGCAAACGGCATTCGTCATTCTTATTTTCCTGCGAACAGGCAGGACAAGTATCGAGCGATTTTATATACGATGAAACTTTCCTTCTCAAGGATGAAAGACATTTGGATCGAACATCTTTAAGCATAGATAGGATTAATTTCAATTGATCCTGGTAAAGAATGGAAACGCCGAGTCCGTCTCCGAATCCCAGGAGAATCCTGGCATGGCGAGCGCAAAAGCCTCCGGAACGGATCAGGTTTTTCCGTATCACCGGATCATTCACGTTTTCATAGAGAAGATTTTCAAAATAGCGGTGGTTGCTCCGATCCCTCATTTCACACAGAGGACACCTTTTGGCCTTCTGGAGAGCCTCCAGAACTTCATAATAGGGCGTGTGTTTAAAAACCGGTTCTTTCATTCAAGAGTCTCCCTCCTTGACATCTTTATCTTCCCGGATGCTTTGCAACAATATTTCGGCTTCCTCATTTTTGCCCTGGCGAAGAAGGCATTTCGCCAGATGTTCCTTGAACCTGGGTTCCTCGGGATTAAGCCATACGGCGCGCCGGAACTGTGTTTCCGCAAGTTTGTAGGCATTTCGCGAATAGAGATGCAATCCCAGGGCGTCACGATCATAACCCAGAATTGGGCAGGGTCTTAATGCCTCTTCCCTCATCTCATTCATTTGCGCAGTGGTTTTCTTTCTTCTGTCCATCCTCTGATTGCGCCCCAAGTATAATGATCAATCAAGATATTATTTTTTGAAGATTTTGGTTATGCCTTTCAATTCGCTAACCAGTTTATGGGATTGAGCGTCAAGATAGCGGACCGCATCGGCTGCGATTTCTCCATAACCTCGAAGATATTTGGATTCCAGTTCGATAAGGTGGTTTGAGAATGCCGAGCTCTGCGCCCATATTTTCCCGGACAATTGTATTGTTTTATCACTCAAAGAAAGCCTGTCCCGCATCTCCCCTATAAGATTACGAAGCGCAGATATCCGGCGTAACAAAGATTTAATCTGCGAATCGTTCAAATCATTTATTTCACGATAAAGGATTCCACAACCCGCTTCGCCTTTTGCCCAGTTTTCAAACATGCACAGCATTTCATCGAGGAGAATCAGTGTACTGGATATCCCACGCCGATGATTTTCATTGATCGACTGATTAGCGAAAAATGATTCAATATTTTTATCAGAAATGGCGGTAATCGTCGTCTTCATATCAGAATCTCCTTTTTCTTTATACAAGGAAGGAGAGAAAAAAAAGACTCCTTCCATTATTATTGAACGTCAGGAGTCATCAGCTTTTTTAAGCGATTTTGGGGGACTCCATCCCCCTAATCAATGGATGAATCTTTATCAATTCTTATTCGCGCATTGCAAGAAATATTTATCCTGCTTTAATAAAAGAAATTTGATCTTTTTTCGGTACTCCGATCCTCGAATATTGGTGGAAATCAAAATTATTGATGTTCTACCTGGATGGTTTCGAGTACGATTACGCGCACGAGCACGAGCGCGACTATCAACGCGAGTTGATACGCTACCGTAGAAAAAATGATTCCCTTAAGTTAGCGCCATTCAGGATTGCCCCCCGATTTCGGGACGATGTCAAGATAGGCGTCATCCCCCTCCATTCCCATTTTTACCCTTGACATAGAGGAAAGCCTCATACCGAATTCATATATAAATTATGGGAATTTTATCATAATTCCTTTGAGAATTCCCCGCGTATTCCCGAAATATAAAAAAAAGGATATGTCTCATGAAGTTGAAATGTCTCATGGTTCCCTTTGATCCGGTGCACGATGTCGGCATCCGCATGATCCGGGCGCAACTGGATAAAGCAGGTCATCAAACCGCGCTCCTGCCTCCCGATCTCTCCGTGGAAGAGGTGGTTCGAAAAGCGGCGGAAGGCGACTACGATTATATCCTGATCAGCCGCACCATGGGCTACGGAGTTGTGGAAATCCTGACGCGTCTCATCGACCTGATGGATGCAGCCGGCGTGCGCAAAAAATCCAAAATTGTGATAGGCGGCAAAGCCGTTACGCCTCAACTCGCAGCGGAACTCGGATTCGATCAGGGATTCGATGCGGATACCACGCCGGAACAGGCGCTGGCTTATGTAGAAGGAAGGAAATACATCCCAGAAAAGACTGCGTTCCGCAAGGATAAATACGATGTCACATCGATCTACTCCTACCTTTTCCGACACAAACAGATCGAGGAACTTTTAAACGAGATAGGCGATGAAATCCTGGATTGGGCTTCTCCCCGAACATCCCCGGGAGTCGAACGCGCCCTGATCCGGGAACAGATGCTGGAAACAAACAGCGAAAAGGAAAAAGAATCCCTTCTGAAAAAATACATCTCCCTTTGCGACGATGACATCGCCGCCTTTTACGCGGAAGGGAAATTCATCCAGGGAACAAGAAAACTGGCGCCGGATGAGCTCAGGGCGCTGGACGCCATTCCGGATAGCGGGCATACCAAATCCCTTCACCATACGAAAAAAAGACCGCTGATCATCTTTTTTTCCGGAAGCGGCTGCCCGGTGATGGACGCCATGCACAACCGCATCGCAGCGGAATGGGGCGTTGACGGCGTTATCTTCATCTGCCCTTCCTGGGTGGCGCGGCACGAGGGACTCATGTCGGGTCCGATCTCCCATGAAGAAGATGGCACGATCCCCACGCTCGATAATATAAGGATCGTAAAGGAACGCCTGCGTCCGAACCTTTATTTCCAAGTGCGGTATCACAGGGGATTGAACACGCCTGAGGCGTCTCTCTACGCAAGGCTCGCTGGAGTGGATTTCGGAAAGATCAATCCGATTTACGGCTCCCTGAACGGGGGAACGGATCCGGAACGGCTTCTTATCGATGCCCTGTTCGCCATGAAACAAACCGTCAGAGGCGGATTTGCCTTTGACATGCCGGATAACGACGAATTGAGCGGCATCCCTACATACAAATGCCTTTCCAGCATGCTTGTAACCTTGATGCTGGGAATCAAGCTGGGGGCGCGTCCGATTTTGAAACCGCTTTTCTGCTATTCCCCGTACGCCATGATCAATGGCCAGATGGAGGACAACTGGATCGACTATAACGTTGCGAAAATCCGGGTGCTCCGGAAGATCGTTCATGCGCCGATCTGGCCCGGGGAACCGGTGGGATTCCTCACGCACGAAGATGACCGTTGCCAATCCGCAACCACGACCGCGCTGCATGCGGGACTTTGCGCAGCGCTGGATACGGACCTCGTCACCGTTGCGTCAACGGATGAATCCTACAGCCATGGACCGATTGTGATCGGATCGCGAATCGATTCCTTCAACGCCATACGCTCCATGCTGCGATTCATGGGCCACGGCGGATTCGAACCCACGCCCAAAGCGGAGAGTTACGAGCATTTTCTGGAGGACAAGATCGTGGAAACGCTGATAACGGTGAAGAAGCGCGGTTCATTTGTAAATGCCTTGTACGAGGGATTGTTAGGAGCGCGCGATGAAGGCGCCAATCCGGGTCGCGCAGGAAGAGATACCGTTACAATAAAAGAATCATGAAATCCAGGAAACAATCGATCACGGGCGCAACCGGGCTTCGTTACCAAAACATCCCGCCTGCATCATGATGTTATCGTCAGTACATCCATTTGAGGGGAAAGAGCGTCACCTGCGTTACGGCAAGTCCGTTGTTCTCGCGCCTGTCTCCCGCGCAATAGGCAAGCAGCGCGTTTTCTCCAACAAAATGTATGGCGGTGTAGCAATACCATCCATGGGGATTGTCCTCGAGCGTTTTGTGATTCTCCCATGTAGCGCCGTCATCGCGTGAAATCGCAGCGCATAAAGGCGTGCGTTTTCCTTTAAGGCTTGCGTCAATATCCTTGTGCTCGTTCCATACCAAAAGAAGATGTTTTGTTTTGGGAATTCGCGCTATGGAGGCGGGAGAAAGCGGCGAGATTATATTCGAAGGTTTGAGAGGCGTCCAGGATTCGCCTTTATCATGGGAACAGGAAATGTACTGGCAACCTGCATCGGTTCGGCAGAACATCATCACCCGTTCCTCCTTGAGCTCGACTACGCCCGGCTCATGTACTGCGATTCTTTTCTCCTTTTCGTCAAATCCCTTGAGTTCATCTTTACTGAAGCGCCAGTTTGCCCCATTGTCATCGGAAAGAAGACACAGGGCGGTTCCCTTCCAGTCGAAATCCTTCCACTGGGGTATTTTATGCAGGGCAAGGGGCATAAGAAGGCGACCGCTTTCGAGCTGGATCACGCGGTCATTGTTCAGGACATAATATCCCGGGGCGTCTTTGATGCAGGGCGCGGCGTCGCTCCAGGTATGCGCCTCATCCTTTGATATACGCATATATGGCATGCAATCATCCATGGAGTTTTTAACGAGATAGAAAAGCGCGATATTGCCGTTTTTCAATCTAAGGAGGGTGACAGACATCACATTCTGTTTGCCTTCATTGGAAACAATGGTTACATCCTCAGCTGTCCATGTCAGTCCACCGTCTTTTGAATATCTTCCTGCCAGATACGCCTTGTCGTGGTCATCCGCGCCGCCCGTGAAATGGGTATATACAAACAGGAGATTTCCATCCTTTAATTGAACGAAGTCGCCTTCGCTGTTTCTGGGATTATCCTTTTGGGGGTTGAGTTTGAGAGTTCTTTGCATGGTTATTCCCTCGGCATAAGAAATTTCCGGCAGATTCAAAAAGGTAAGCGCGGCGCCCAGGAAGAAGATTTTGAGTATTTCTTTGATTTCAGGAGTGATTTTCATGATCCGCCCGCCTTCGTCAACCTAATCTGAATCAAGAGGGTTAATCACGTAAATCCGAATCGTCAATAATTTAGATAAATTTTCTTGAAATAGATATAGAAAAGAAATAAAAAGATACAATATGAAAGTATTTAAAATATCGAAATATGGAGATTTCAATAAATCTAACAGGAGGAATTGCATAATGAAGAAGTATATATTAATGGCGCTCTGTCTTTTGATTACGATAGGGGCAATCGCTGCGCCTCCCCCCGTGCCTAAATCCAGAACCGCATTTTCAGGTCCCTGCAACTTTGACAGCGGCTGGATTCCTGTAGAACGCGGCGAGGATAAAATGATCCAGCATAATGTGTATGGGGACATCGACAATTATGTGGTCTATTTCCAGTACCGAACGGAATACGGGACGTATTCGAACAATTTTTATGGCGGAGTGGACTTTGGAACAAAAACAAGCGGCGGAACCTCAAATAACGAACGCCACGGGGCATACTGGCACAATCTGACTCTGGAAAGGGTCATGGTTTACAGGCGTCCGGAGGATCAATACGCCAAATTTGTCCGGATAAAGATATGGTATGATCCTTCGGATGACTGGGACAGCGAATGGATGACTATCCCTGCGGGGGATTTATCCGTTTTGACGCACAATCTTGAAGGCGTTCCCGATGACTATGTCGTTTATATGGAATTCAAGGATGATGACGTTTATGGGATCAATCAAATGTTCTATGGCAGGGGCGATTTAGGGGCAAATCCGGTTGACGGCTTGAGTGAAAATAACGTCGTGGGAGCTAACTGGAATACCTTGACCAAGTTCAACATTGTCATTAATCGCTGTCATCATGATATATATGCGGATCAGATTCGCGTGCGGATTTTCAAAAGGCAATCGCCAACTTATGACAGCGGATGGTCCACCATCAATACGGATCAATTGAAACTTTTTACGCACAATATTCATGGTTCTATCGATGATTATGTGATTGATCTGCAATATAAACACACGGATTGGGGGGTCAATCAGGTTTGTTTTGGGGGGAATGACTTTGGGGATCACAATCCCTATTATGCCAATGAAAACGACCGGGCAGGCGCTTATTGGATGGAATTGAATTCCGACTCGATCACGGCGTACCGGAGAGCAGAGGATCCCTATGCCTCAGAAGTCAGAATCCGGATATGGCATGTATGGGAACCGTCCGCGCCGGAGTATGACAGTTTGTGGAAGGATATAGCAGCCGATACCATCCTTGGGTTGAGTCACAATTTGAGTTTCACTCCGGAAGACGGACTTCTCGATCTGCAATTCAGAAACATTCCTGAGCTGGTCAATCAATGTTTTTACGGGGGCGCGGATATGGGGAGCAAATCTTTCGGAGGAACGGAAAATAATTACAGAATTGGGGCGTACTGGTACAATCTCAGCAACACATCCATAACCATTAAACGCCGTGCAGAGGATGAATCCGCCGCACAAGTGAGGTTGAGAATATGGCGCATGCCCAAACCGGATTACAACAGCGGATGGGTGTCTCTGAGCCAGTCCGCTTCCGTACAACTGAATCACAACCTGGGAGAAGACATCATGGATTGCCTTGTTGACTTGCAGTTCAAAAGTCCGCTTTACGGGATCAATCATATCTTTTACGGGGGGGGCGATTTAGGCAATAGTCCCCCAACCGGTCTTGATGAAGACTCCCGGATGGGCGCATACTGGAGAGACATGGATGACGCATCCATAACTGTCTATCGCAGGCCTGATGATATTTACGCCCCTCAGATTCGCGTAAGAATCTGGAGGATCGCTTTGCCGGATTATGGCAGTCCTTTTTTCTCGCTCAACCCGAACAGCATACAGGAACTTCCCCATAATCTAAACGGTAACGCCCAACTCTATCTCGTCAAGATGGAGCAATTCTGCGCCGATTATGGCATAAACCACCAGTATTACGGAGGCGCGGATTTCGGGGCAAGTCCCCCAGCCGGTCATGCCGCCGATGATCGAATCGGCGCCTACTGGAGATCCCTGACCCCCAGCTCTATTACCGCATTTCGGAGAGCAGAGGATACTTATGCGGAACAGATTCGCGTCCGAATCTGGAGACTGCCTCCTTATTACTCTTTATCCAATATCCGGGATTATATTTTAGGAAAATCTTCTTTTGGGGATCGTTTCCTGATCGATGGGGATGTGAATGGGGATTCCACAATCGATATCGCAGACATCATTTTCTATTTGAATACCTACGGCGGAACCTTCTGAATCATCCATGAGAAAAAAAAAGAATGCCATGAATTCCAAACCAACTGTTATCAACGAGCCTTTGAAAGAGTTGAAACCGCACCGAATGATTGCGCTGGATGTTTTTCGCGGCGTCACCATAGCCGGCATGGTCCTCGTGAATAATCCGGGTTCCTGGAGCAACAAGTACGCCCCTGTATCGCACGCCAGATGGAATGGCTGTACTCCAACCGACTTAATCTTTCCCTTCTTCCTTTTCATCGTTGGCGTCGCCATGACCTTTTCCTTCGAGAAACGTCTTCTTCGGGGAGACGGCAGGCTTGGATTGTTTCTTCATGTTTGCCAGAGAACGATCGTCCTGTTCCTTCTGGGATTGATCCTTGCCGGATTCCCATCCTCGAGCCTCACGGATTGGAATCGCTGGAGGATCATCCTTCCCTATATCATCTTTATCACCGGAGTGGAGATGATGTTTTTGAAGGAACCTCTGTTCGATCCTGGAAAGACGCAAAAGGAAAAAATCATAAAAATCACATCGTGGATTCTGATGGCTATAGCGATATTGTATTTCATCGTCGATTTTGATTATTTCCAGACATTTCTGTTCAATAAGGATCGCGGGCTTACCCTGAGAGTTCCGGGGGTGTTGCAGCGGATCGCCCTGTGCTATTTTTTCGCCTCGATCATCATGTTTTACGCTCGTGTGCGGGGAAGGATATTGTGGGCGATCGGGCTTATGATCGTTTACTGGGTGATCGTGAAACTTGTCAAGGCGCCTGCGGGATATGAGGCTGACGTCACAGGTTCGGAAGGATTACTCCACGATTGGATCGACAGGAAAATTGTCGGAACTCATGTTTACGGGGAACGTCCTGATCCGGAGGGACTTTTGAGTACGCTTCCAGCGATTGCCACCACGCTTCTTGGAATTCTGTGCGGGAACTGGCTGCATCAATCGCTTGATAAAAAAGACAAATGCCTCGGGCTTTTTTTCATGGGTAATATCCTTGTGGTTCTCGGGATGTGGATGAATTTTTATTTCGCCATCAATAAAAAAATCTGGACCAGCCCTTATGTTCTTTATACTGCAGGATTGGGCATGATCTTTCTTGCGATGTGTTATTACCTGGTCGATATCAAAGGATACAGGAAGTGGGCGTATCCCTTCCTGGCGTATGGAACCAATGCGATCTTTCTGTACGTGGCTTCCGGCATCATGGGACGGTTGATGGGTATAATCAAATTCCAGATCGCAGAAGACAAAACGATCAATCTGAAGTCGCTGATATACGAAAATCTGTTTGCCTCCTGGATGTCGCCCAAAAACGCCTCGCTTTTCTACGCTATATTCTATGTTTTCGTTTGGTTTCTCCTCCTTTTGCCATTATACAGGAAAAAGATTTTCATCAAGGTGTGATGCTGGGGGCATCTTGACTCCGTTACCAGGAATGCCGGATGTATGATGTTTTTATCCTTGCATTCCTGGTAAAATTCGTGTTGATTAAAAAGCGTATTTTTTAATCAGGATAAATATCAGTATGGATTTAAAAGTCATACATTCCTTTGATGCGGAAACCCCGGAAGCAAAGGCGCTCTGGTTTCAATCCTTATCCATAGAAGAACGCATGGAAGC
>JAFGFK010000498.1 GCA_016931135.1 Candidatus Sumerlaeota bacterium
GGAATCTCCTGAGCCGGTTCGATCTGGAGGATTACGCTGGCGCCGAGGCGGGAAGCCTACCTTATGGAATGCAAAGACGCCTCGAGATTGTGCGCGCCCTTGCCACAAAACCATCCCTCCTTCTCCTCGATGAACCGGCGGCCGGCATGAATCCCAACGAAATCGATAACCTCATGAACTTCATACATTATATTCGAAAGGAATTCAAACTGACCATTATCCTGATCGAACATCAGATGCGGCTTGTGATGAATATATGCAAAAGGATACTGGCGCTGGATTTCGGGGTAACCATTGCAGAAGGGAACCCGGAGCAAATCCGCTCCAATCGCAAGGTTCTGGAGGCTTATCTCGGGGAGGAGGTAACATTGTGACCAATCCCGACGTCCTTCTTTCCGTAAAAAACCTATTCATTTCCTACGGAGTTATCAAGGCGGTACATGGCGTATCGTTCGATGTGAGCCCGGGCGAGATCGTCACCCTGATAGGCGCCAATGGAGCCGGTAAATCCTCGATCCTGCGGGCGATATCCGGAATGATTTCCTATAAGGGGGAAATCGTTTTCGAAGGGCAGAAACTGCAAAGGATCAAACCCGAGAAACTGGTAGGATTAGGCATTACCCATGTACCGGAAGGTCGCGGCGTCTTCGGCAATCTCACGGTTGAGGAAAATCTGAAGATCGCCACATGGCGGCGTCACAACAAAGATGAAATCAAAAAAGACTTTGAACGCGTGTTCAGCGTCTTTCCGCGGCTTGCGGAGAGGAGAAAGCAGCCGGGAGGAACGCTTTCCGGAGGCGAGCAGCAGATGCTTGCCGTTGCGCGGGCGCTCATGGCAAGAGGAAGGCTGATGTTGCTCGATGAGCCTTCCATGGGGCTGGCTCCGGTTCTCGTTCGCGAGATTTTTCATATTTTAGAAGAGATCAATCGCTCCGGTACGACGATTCTTCTGGTTGAACAGAACGCTTACATGGCATTGAAGATCGCTTCGCGCGCTTATGTATTGAAGACGGGCAATATCGTTCTATCGGGAACTTCTCAGGAGCTGCTCGATAATCCCGACATCAAGGCGGCTTACCTGGGAGGATAGGACTTGAAAGAACATTCTGTTCTGATTTTATTCACTAATAATAGTTCCTGATCGGTCTTTTCGTGGTTTGATACAAGGGCGTATAATTTATAGAAACCCGCCTGTTTTTACGGAAAATTCATGATTGACTTTAGGTCTGTTTGAAAGGATGTTTCGTATCTGTTTTATAAAGTCAAGGCAAGTGAGGCTTTCGGATTTATTCTGCAATGGGAATACCGGTTAAATTATCCAAATACCTGAATGACAGGCGTTCGCTGGGGGATAAACTGTACGGCAGGAGCCGTGTCAAAGCCATGCCGAAGAATATCCACCTGGAAATCAACGATCAGTGCAATCTGAATTGCTTCATGTGCCCCAGAAATTGCGAGATGATCCCCAAAGACACGGGATGGCTAGATCCCGCCATCATAGATCGAATCTCCGGATCGTTTCGAACCGCTTCCTACGTGGGTCTCGCAGGAAATGGAGAGCCTTTTCTTCATCCCCATCTTCATGATATCCTGAAAACCATCTGTCGCTATGGGAGCGTTCCTTCCATTGTCACCAACGGAACCCTTTTAACCGAGGAATGGATCCGCAGATTGATAGAACTGGGTCCTTCGATTCTTACCGTATCCTTCGATGGGGGAACCAAAGAGACGTTCGAAACCATCCGCACAGGGGCGCGGTTCGATCAGGTCATTGATTCCCTGAGGCTTCTATCCCGTTTGAAACAGGAGAAGGACGTCCCCTTCCCGGTTTTGAATTTCCTGGTTTGCGTCATGAAGGAGAACAAGGATGAACTTGTATCGATCATGGAATGGGCAAAGGAGCTCGGGGCGCCCAAGGTGATATTCCAGTCGATTTTTCCCTTTACGGAACGGGCGCGGCAAAGCATGATCGAAGACCTTCGTTCGATCGAGGAACTGTCGTTGCCTGCGAAGGAATACGGAAGGAAAAACGGGATCGAGGTAATTTTATCTCCGTTATCTTTTGGCATTCATAAAAGGCTTCAGGTTCAAAACAAGCGACTTGCGCCCGGCGCTCCCCTTTTCTGTGAAAATATCTGGCAAACCCTTCACGTGGGATTGAACGGCGATGTGCGTTTCTGCTGTTTCTGGTTGGGCGATCCGATAGGCAATCTGAGAGACAAGAGCGTCGAGGAGTTGTGGAATCATCTGGAGTTTCAGAAACTCCGGGCTCAAATTTTCCGGGGGGACATCCCGGAAAATTGCTTGAATTGTCATATCCTGGAGGTTCATGATCCGGAGCGGATCAATGTAAAATGTAGAATTAAAAATTAAAAATGTAAAATTGAGGTAATCAATATGGATATATCCGAGATGGTGGATAAGATGGGGGAAAAAGCGCGGGAGGCGGGGAGAAGGCTCGCCTCGATCAAGCCGGAGGTCAAAAACCGCGCCCTGGGATATATGGGGGAGATTTTTAACGCTCAAAGGGAAAGAATCAAGAACGAAAATCACAAGGACCTGGTTTCGGGCGAGGAAAAAGGGCTATCCAAAGCCATGCTGGATCGGCTGCTTTTGAACGACAAGCGCATAGACGACATGATAGCGGCGTTCAAGACTGTCATATCGCTGGAAGACCCGGTCGGGGAGATTTATGACGTGAAGACGCGTCCCAATGGCTTGAAAATAGGCAGGATGCGGTGTCCTATCGGGGTGATAGGGATCATATATGAATCAAGACCGAATGTAACGGCAGATGCGGGATGTTTATGTTTGAAATCAGGGAATGCTGTCATTTTACGGGGTGGATCGGAGGCGTTTCATTCCAACAGCATATTGGCGCAACTGATGACCGAGGGATGTATAAAAGCAGGGCTTCCGGAAGGGTGCGTCCAATTGATCCCGACAACGGATCGCGCGGCGGTGGATGCGTTGTTAAAGGCAACCAGGTGGGTAGATCTCATCATTCCGCGGGGTGGAACCGCCCTGATCGAAAAAGTCACGCAGGATTCCCTTATCCCGGTAATCAAGCATTATAACGGGAACTGTTTTATCTATGTTGACGAGACAGCGGATATGGAAGAGGCGGTAAAGATAATCATGAACGCCAAGACCCAGCGTCCCGGGGTGTGTAATGCATTGGAAACTCTTTTAATTCAAAGCGATACAGCGAAAGACTTGCTGAAAAAGCTGGCGCCTGCGCTTCTGGAAAAGGGGGTGGAAATCCGGGGGGATCAAGAGGTATGCCGCCTGGCGCCGGAGGCAATTCCCGCCAAAGAAAGCGATTGGGAGGAGGAATATCTCGCCCTTATCCTTGCGGTCAAGGTTGTGGAATCCTTCGATGAGGCGGTTATATTCATAAACAGGCATGGTTCGCATCATACAGACGCCATCTTGACGAAAGATCACGCGCGGGCGATGGAATTTCTGTCATCTGTGGATTCAGCCTGCGTTCTCGTGAATTGTTCCACCCGTTTTTCGGATGGCGGGGAGTTCGGAATGGGTTGTGAGATAGGGATCAGCACGGATAAATTGCACGCCCGGGGTCCGATGGGACTCAAAGAACTGACTACTTATAAGTTTATCGTACTGGGAGACGGTCAAATTCGTGTATGATTCCAGTGGATTTTTAATTGACATACAACCCTTTTCCAGTTCATATTCTTTACATTATTTATGTTAAACATTATGATAAACTCGAAGTATTGTGAGTAAAATACGAGTGTGACCTTTTGAACGTGGAGAGCTGTTTATGGTTACGGCTATGGAAAGACGCCTGGGAGAGATGCTTGTAAACGACAACATCATCTCCAAAGGCGATCTTGATCAAGCCATGGTCAGACAGGAAAAGGACAACGCCAGCCTTGGGCGCGTACTTGTGGAAATGGGGCTAGCCACGGAATGGGAAATGGCTGCAGCCATAGGAAAGCAGCTCAATGTTCCCTTTATCACCCTGTCCCATTACGATATCGACCGCCAGGTGATAGAAAGCATTCCGGAGGAGATAGTCCGGAAATACAAAATCGTTCCGGTTGACAAGACGGGGGATACATTGACCGTCGCGTTATCCGATCCATCCAATATTTACCTTCAGGACGAGTTGCGAATCCTTACCAAATGCAAGATTATACCCGTGATCAGCTTTGAATCCGACATCATGGAAGCGATAAACCATTATTACTCGCCGGACGGATCGAGCAATTTCGAGGAAATGCTGAAGGATATAACGGATCAGGAGATGCAGGTTTTGCAGCAGCAGCAGGAGAGCCTGGAGATCACCAGCGAAGATATCCGAACGGATGAGGACGATTTGAGCGTGGATGCGGATGATGCGCCTGTGATCCAGCTGGTCAACCTGATCATCTCGGAAGCGATCAAGGCGGGCGCAAGCGATATTCACATCGAACCCTATGAGAAGAGCCTTCGATTACGGTACCGGATCGACGGGGTATTGCAGGAGATGACGCCGCCGCCCAAGAAATTTCAGAATGCGATCACCTCCCGCGTCAAGATACTTTCGGAGATGGATATAGCGGAGAAACGGCTTCCCCAGGATGGCAGATTCAAGGTTCATATACAAAACAGGAACATAGATTTCCGCGTATCCACTTGCCCTGTGGCGCACGGGGAAAAGGTGGTTATCCGCATACTCGATCAAAGCAAGCTTTCCCTGAATCTCCAGGACTTGGGATTTGACAAGGGAATCCTGGATCAGTTTCTTGGCTATATACACAAACCCTGGGGCATGATATTGATAACCGGTCCAACCGGAAGCGGAAAATCCACATCGTTATATTGCGCCCTGAATACGATCAACGACAGCCGGAAGAACATCTCCACGATCGAAGACCCGGTCGAATATCAAATCAAGGGGATCAACCAGGTGCAAGCCAGGCCGGATATCGGGCTTGCCTTTGCTGCGGGATTGAGAAGTTTTCTGCGGCAGGATCCGGACATCATCATGGTGGGCGAGATTCGCGATCTGGAAACAGCGGAAATCGCCGTTCGCGCTGCCCTTACAGGACACCTTGTTTTGAGCACCATCCACACCAATGACGCCCCTTCGACCATGTCGAGATTGACCGACATGGGAGTGGAGCCTTTTCTGGTGACCGCATCGCTGCTGATGATTCTGGCTCAACGCCTTGTGCGCAGAATATGCAACAACTGCAAGGAGGAATTCGCGCCATCCGCGGAAATGATCAAAAGCATCGAGATGGAGGACTATACGGAAACCAAGATATATCATGGTTCGGGATGCCAGATATGCAGGGGAACAGGTTACAAGGGGCGAATCGCCCTGTATGAACTATTGGGAGTATCCGATCGAATCCGGGACATGGTCATAGCCGGCGCGACAGCGTCCCAGATAAAGAGAGCCGCGCTGGAAGAGGGTATGATATCGCTTCGAAAAGCCGGCATCATAAAAATTGTCGAAGGACTGACAACCATTGAAGAGGTTCTGGGAGTAACGGTTTCTGATACAGGGTGATTCCCAAAGAGGAGGTCGACATATTATGCCTTCTTATCAATATGTAGCAAGGTCGCCGGAGGGTAAAACGGTATCCGGAACCACTCAGGCAGCGAACCAGTCCACTGTCGTGAAGTTTCTGAGGGATCAGGGATTGACGCCCACTTCCATCCAACTTGGCGCGGCGGAACAGGTCAAAACCAAATACGCCAGGGGAAAGAGGGGGAAACCCCGGCTGGAGGATACAGTCATTGTCTCGCGGCAAATGGCGACCATGATCCGCGCGGGTCTTCCGCTCATCGAGGTGCTGGATATCCTTGCGGATCAGTCGGAAAAAATCAGCATGAAGAAAATCCTGCGAGAGATAGAGAAAGACGTGGAATCCGGCGCTTCCTTTACCGAGGCGATTCAGAAGCATCCGATCGTTTTTGACAATTTCTTTGTCAGCATGGTAAGAGCTGGCGAGGCAAGCGGTATGCTCGATTCCATCCTGGATCAGGTGGCGTCCTATGAGGAAAAGGTGCTTTCCATAAGGCGCAAGATCAAAATGGCGGTCATGTATCCTGTCACCGTATCCATCATCGCCTCGATCATCACCACCTTTCTTCTGATCAAGGTGGTTCCGGTATTCCAGGAAATCTTTGCGGACCTTGGATCCGATCTTCCCCTTCCCACCCGAATAACGATCTGGATGAGCAGGACTTTGCAGGATCATTTGATCAAGGTCATCATCATTCTCATCGGTCTTATCTTTTTATTTCGTCAATGGGGTAAAACCAAGGGGGGACGATACAAGTTAGATTACCTGAAGCTGCGGATTCCGGTATTCGGTCCGCTGTTTCTCAAGGTGGCGATAGCGAAATTCACGAGGACGCTTGGCACCTTGATCCGGGCGGGCGTCAACATTCTTTATGCGCTGGAGATCACGGCAAAAACAGCGGGGAACTCGGTCATAGAAGAAGCCGTGCTCAAGACCCGAACCAGTATCCAGAGCGGGGAAAGCATTACGCGCCCGCTCATCGATTCAGGTTGTTTCCCGCCCATGGTCACCCGTATGATTGACGTGGGTGAGCGAACCGGCGCCCTGGAAAGCATGCTATCGAAGATAGCGGACTTTTATGAGGATCAGGTGGATGCAGCCGTCGCGGGGCTGACCTCGCTGATAGAGCCGCTGCTTATCGTTTTTCTCGGCGTCGTGATTGGTTTTGTCGTTATATCCATGTTTTTGCCGATGTTTAAAATGGTTGAAATCATTTCAAAATGAAAGGCGCTGGGGAAATACGGGCTGTCAACATAAGATCGAGCAATCCGGCAAATCCTCATGTCTTCATGTGGAAGGTAGAAAAAAGAGGAGAAAGAAAAACCGATGATTGATCCCGATATAGAGCGACGATACGCCGATTGCAAGGAACTCCTTGATCTGTGGCATCGGTTTCATGGATATTTCGGGCTTGCCATCAAGGGAGATCTCAAACTCATAACCCATGAGCGGGAGGCGGAGTTCCTCAATCTGAAAAGCCGCATCGCCATGCTTCATGATTCCTTTATGGAATCGCTCAAACACGATGCGGAAATCGGGCAGCATATCCTGACCATCATAGAGCGATCTATCACATTGAAGCACCTGAGCAAGGTTTCCCTTGCGGAAGTGAAAAAGATGGAGATTGAATGGCACGAATCCTATCTGCTTCTATCCGAAACGGTTGCCTCGATCGAAGAAAAGCGACAGGTTCTCGCCAACGTCAATCCGACAAAATACAAAATAGACAGATTCAAGAGCGCTTTGACTCTTAACCTGAAGGCGTTTGTGGGAGGAATATTTTTCAAGCTTCTCCTGATCGTGATCGCCATCCCGATCATCCTCGTCGTTGTTCATAAATTCATCTGGTCGTTCGATAATTTGAGGAGAATCAACGCAACGCGAGATTTATATTATTCCACATGCAACCTGTATCGCAAAATACTGAGTCCGGGCATGCCCTATGACAGGTTCGAGGACATCTCCCGAAACGCATCGGAAAGGCCGGGAGATCTGGAGCTGGAAAGCAACTCCACCTATACAAAGGAAAAGGCGGTTCCCATGTTCCGTAATGCGGGCATCGACGGCGTTCTGTCGGATAATAAAGTGGCATTCAAAAACGAGACATTCAAGATCAAGAAACAGTATGACAAGCTGGAAATCCTCATGTTCATGATCAAAACGGATGACGGAACGGAGAAAGCGGAAAATTGCGTCAGCGACTTTTACAAGTGGCTTGATACGCTCCCCCCCGAGGCTAAAAATATGATATCAAGCCGGTTCGATGTCTTTAACAAAAATAATGTCTTCATTGCCCTGGATTGTCCCAAAGAATCGGTCAGAAAGGCTGTCAAAGAGCTGGAATTCGGGGTGGAAGAGTGAGAATTCTTCCCCCCTTCCCTTCTTCACTCATCTCAAAGAAATACAAGGAACACGGGAGAACGCACAAGTGTCCCTGGATTCATGGATACTGTTCAACGCCCATCCAGAACGCGACAGAAGGCTATTAAACGCCCTGCTCAAGCGCTTCGGCGCGCCCGAGGGTATTTTAGGCGCCACGGTACATCAACTTTCCCATGTTCCCGGAGTATCCGAAAAATTCGCCCAAAACCTTCTTCTCCAGGAGAAACAGTTTCCGCTTCCATTGGAAAAGGAAACGATAGAAAAAGATGGAATACGTCTCATCCCCATCACCCATCCCGAATATCCGCTGAACCTGAAAAACATGGCGTCCCCCCCTCCCCTTCTCTATACAAAAGGGACTCTGATTCCGGAAGATCGCTACAGCGTTGGAGTGGTAGGCTCGCGGCAGAATACATCATACGGGAGAAGAATCTGCGAAGAAATCGTGGGGGACCTGGCAAAAAAGGGAATCACCATAGTCAGCGGCATGGCAAGGGGGATCGATTCCCTTGCCCATCATTTTGCCATTAAAAACGCGGGGCGCACCCTGGCGGTTCTGGGAAACGGACTAAGCCTCTGTTATCCGCCAGAAAACAAGGAACTTCTGGAACAGATCATATCGCATGGCGCTGCGATATCCGAGTACCCGATGACAACATATCCAGTGAAAAAAAATTTTCCGGAACGAAACGAAATCATTGCGGGATTATCCCTGGGCGTCCTGGTTGTGGAGGCGAACCAGAAGAGCGGGAGTTTGATTACCGCCCGCGCAGCGCTGGAGGAAAATCGTTCCGTTTACGCCGTTCCGGGGAACATATTCAAAAACGCGTACCGGGGAACCAACGATCTGATCCGACAAGGCGCCCAGATGGTAAGGTCTGCGGATGATATCATGGAGGATTTGTCCCTCTCCATGTATGGCATGTTACAGGAAGAATGATTTCAGGAGGATGACAAATGGCGCAGGAAAAAAACAAAAAAGGCGGAATAACCGCATTTGGAATTATGACATTTCTTTTGGCGCTGGCGGCGTTCATCATGAGTTCCATGGCGCTTTTCATCACCTATGACAACGGCAGGCTATTACGAGACGCCCAGGTGGTTCTTAATGACCTGAATTCCAGTATCCGGGAGAGGCGTTCCGCCATGTTTTATTCCGGGGAACAAAGCAAGACAGAACAAGAACAGGGAGACAAGGAAAAAATCCTCGAGAATCTGGGGATGAAGATGGAAGCGATACGCAGCCGTTTCATCGACACGCTTGATTACCTGGAAACAGGGCAAAAAATCGAGGAATGGAGAAAGGAATTGGAGGAAACCCAGAAGAAATGGGGGTTTCTATCAGGGGAAAAATTCAAGGAATTGCGCGAGGAAATCAACAATACGGCAAATGCGATGAAGAACAAATCCCCCGACGCCACGTTGAAACTGGACACCCTTTCCGACCGGATCAATGTCCTTTTGAAAGAGTAGCGGAGGAAGCGCGTTCTCAGGCTTTTACTTCCTTTTTCTTCTTGCCGAATTCCGCATCCAGCGGGATGAGCAGCAAAGTCAGGAATCCGGGGATGGTCGCGATCATGACCCAGATAAAGAAATGCCTGTACCCGATATTGGATTGCAGCCAGCCGCTGAACATTCCGGGAATCATCATGCCCAAAGCCATAAATCCTGTCGCCAGGGCGAAATGAGCGGTTTTATGCTCCCCTTCCGCAATGAAGATCATGTATAACATGTACGCGGTGTATCCGAATCCATAACCAAAGGTTTCAAAGCCCACGCACGTACAAATGACAGCGAAACTGTCCGGCAGCGCATAGGACATGTAAACATAGACCAGATCGGGGATGTTGATGGCAAGGCACATGAAAAACAGCCATTTCTTGAGTCCATCGCGGGCAGCGACAAAACCGCCCAGGATGCCTCCGATGCTGAGGCAAACAAGCCCCACCGTGCCGTAAGCGATGCCGACCTGTCCTGTAGTCAGCGCCAAACCCCCTTTTTCCTGCGGGTCCAGGAGGAAAAGCCCGTACATCTTTACCAGCTGCGCCTCCGCAAAACGGTAGAAACACAGGAAAAGAATCATGTAAATGATTCCCTTCTTTTTGAAGAAGGAAACGAAGGTATCAAAAAACTCCTTGATAACGTCATCCATCGTGAAAGGTTTACCGGCAGCCTTGGATTCCATGTAGCGAGAAGTATCGGAAACGGGATGAGGCAGGGTGAGAAAATGATAGACGCCGAAAAAGAGGAAGAGAGCGGCGCAAAGGATAAAAGTGGAAATCCAGCTCAAGGGGATATTGCCGGCAGTTCCCTTGAAGAAGGATTCGCTTTCATCTTTGAGGCGGTGATCCAGTTGAATGGCGGCTTTGACCGGCTTGTTCCAGTTCTTCTCCGTAAACTCGAACCTCGTTCCCTCCTTCAGATCGATGCTTTTATCTCCTTTGCTTCGCCCGAAATTCACGGTGACCTTTCTGCCGGATTCGGGCGGTTTGGATAAATGGATTTGAAGATAACCAATATTGCCAAGAACCGCGGGAGGAGTTTTCACCTCCTCGCCGAAAAATTTCTTCAGGAATCCCCCCAGGGGTTTTGCCACATATTCACTCCAGTTTCGCTTGATAAAGTTCGGCTTTTTCGCCTTGATCGCCCGCTCCTTTTCCTCCGCCTGTCCCTGCAGGATATTCAGTCGTTTGATCATATAAAAAGTGACTTCGGCGTCCTTCTTGGGGATGTATTGAATGGGAATCTCCAGATTTTTCTCTGATACGATAAGCCTCAAATCTCCATCGAGCGTTTTGACGTCGGCGCTCATTTTTTCCGCATCTTCAAGAAGGAACCGGTTCAGGGAATCGCAAATCGCCTGATATTGCGATTCCGCGTCGGGAATTCTGGCATCGTCGGGATTTTCCTTGCGCATGGCGGATAAAACGCCATAGGCGTTGAAAGCGCTGGAGGCGGCGCCATCGAGGTTTTCCGCGGATTCCGTTTTCTTGAGATAAAAATCCAGTTTTTCCATGTGGGTTTTTGTCTCCAGGAGTTTCTTTTCCTCTTCGGCAATATCCACGAATCTCACGTATTCCATCGGGGGTTTGGATTCCACAACAGCCGCAACCTTGACGTCGAGATTTTCAAGTCCTGTATTCGCCTCGATCAACCCGGCAAAAACGACCAGGAGTCCCTGTCCTGTAAGCATGGCAAGGCGGTAGAACGTGCTGCGAACGCCTACAAACCATGCCTGCTGATGCTTGGTCAATCCGAGCATATAGAATCCGTCGCAGGCGATGTCATGGGTAGCGGAACTGAACGCTATCAGAAACAGGAAATAAATGGAAATCTTGAAGAAGTTGGGAAGGGGGATGACGATGGCGACCCCCGCCATTCCCAAACCGAGAATCAGCTGCATGATCACGATCCACCAGCGTTTGGTCTTGAACATATCGACAAAGGGACTCCACAGGGGTTTGATGACCCAAGGAAGATAAAGCCAGCTGGTATAAAAGGCGATATCGGTATTGGAAATCCCCATCTTTTTGTACATGATGGTGGAGACTGTCATGGCGAGAATATAAGGAATCCCTTCGGCGTAATAGAGGGAGCCCACCCAGTACCAGGGTGATTTTCTTTTGCCCCTGGCATCCACCATGCCTATGTGGACGCTTTCCTGTTCAGCTTCCATCCCGTTTTCTTTTTTCTCTTCTTCAGTCATGTTACAATGCCCTCCCCGGGTTCTAAATCAATAATTTATCCCTCGAGCGTTTGAGTTTACAATAATATCTCATGGGGTAATAGCGGACGCCAAAACAATCGTCAACCGTTTTCTGTCATGAAAAACATGAGGGGGTTCACATCAGTTTTCTTGGCGGGTGTTTGGATCATTGGGTCATACTCTATAAAAATCCTGTATGCGCATCCCGACTCCTGTAGCATAACAAATTCTTGCGAGGTTTAGCGCCATGCGATCAGTTGTCGAAGAGTTCGTACTTCTGCATTTTATTATGAAGGCTTTTTCTGCTGATTCCCAATAGATCGGCGGTTTCCTGGCGGCGATTGTTGGATTTTGCAAGGGCAGCCTGAATCATCTTCTTTTCGATTTTTTCCGTCAGAATCTGGATGCGATCCGGCATCGGCATGTCAAAATCGTCCGTAATTCTCGATATATCCTCCAAGACAGGTTCGGCATGGACATTGGGGGGAAGAAGATCGGCGGTAATGGTCTCGCCAGGGGATAAAATAATGGCTCTCTGGATGACATTTTCCAGTTCTCGCACATTGCCGGGCCAGGGATACTGCTGTATGATCCTCATCACGTCATCGGATACATTAACGACATGCTTTCCCAGTTTCTGGTTATAATACTTTATAAAATGCTCCACGAGAAGGGGGATGTCATCCTTTCTTTCCCGTAAAGGGGGAAGGTAAATCGGCAGGACATTGATGCGGAAATACAGGTCTTCGCGGAATGTCTGATTCTTGACGCTTTCCACCAGATCGCGATTGGTGCAGGCGACAAGGCGAATATCCACCTTGATGGTCTTGTTTCCCCCGATGCGTTCGAGTTCGCGTTCCTGAATGACGCGCAGGAGTTTCACCTGAAGTCCGAGGGGCATATCTCCGATTTCATCCAGGAAGAATGTCCCCCCCTGCGCCAGTTCGAATTTCCCGATTTTGGTCTGATGGGCGCCGGTGAAAGCCCCGCGTTCATAACCGAACATTTCGCTTTCCAGAAGCGTATCGGGGATGGCGACGCAACTGACTTTGATAAAAGGTTTTTTTGCCCTCTCGCTGTGGTAATGGATGGCTTGAGCCACAAGTTCCTTTCCTGTTCCGCTTTCTCCGCAAATGAGAACCGTAACGTCATTTGTGATCACTTTGCGGATCAGGGCGAAAACCTCCTGCATTTTCTGGCTGGTGCCGATGATGCGATCGAAGCGGTGCTCCTGTATCAGCTGGGTTTCAAGAATTTCAATCTGCTTCTGGAGTTTTTGTTTTTCCAGGGCTCTTTTAATGACAATTCTTATTTCATTGACATCGAAGGGTTTATTGAAATAATCATAAGCTCCTTCTTTAAGCGCCTGCATGGCGACATTCGAATTCCCGAACGCGGTGATCATGACAACGGGGATTCCGGGGTCGATCTTGCGGATTTCCTTCAGCGCCTCGATGCCATCCATGACAGGCATTTTGATATCGAGGATGATCAAGTCGAAATTTACATTTCGAACCTTGAGAACGGCTTCTTCACCATTCGACGCCTCATCAACAATGTATCCCTCCTTCTCCAAGGCTTCATGGAGCACAAAGCGGATTATCTGTTCATCATCGACAACCAGGATATGATAGGATTGCACGATATCACCTCATCACTCTGTATTGGGGGAAGATGTTTCCCGGTAAGCGGAGCCAGGGGATACATCGGAAACTGTTTTGTCTTTCGACTCCAATGCGGGGAACCTCAGGAAGAAAGTGGTTTTGCCGTTTTCACAATCAAAATCAAGAGATCCGCCATTGGAGACGATAATCTGGTAGGAAATCGGTAAACCAAGCCCTGTGCCCTGGGGCTTCGTGGTATAAAAAGGTTCGAAAATCTTTTCCCTGAGGTCCTCCGGTATGGGAGGACCATCATTGACAATCAGGATTTCTATCTCTTTTTTATTGTCTTCGATCAAATGCGCCCTGCTTTCCACCCGGACAATCCCTTCATCAACAACGGATTGAAAGGCGTTCAGAATGATATTGCTGAAAGCCTGCGTAATCCTGCGTTTCTGAACCGCGCACAGGGGGAGGTCGCCCAGGCTCTTTTCAATCTTCAACTGAGAGTGGCGATCCTCCATGGAGGGATGGTGAAGGGCGAAGTGAATGGCATGCAGGAGAAGGGGATTCAAATCAATCGGCGTTTTTTCTTCGGGCTCCGGCTGGGCGAAATCCAGGATGGTGCGAATCACCTGATCCAGCCGATCCACCTCTCCTATGATCAACTTTGAATATTTGTCTATGGTGGAGGATATCCGATATTCCGGGGAATTCGAGAGTATTGTTTCCCGCTGCAACTCGCTCAATAGTTGGGCGACGCCCTTGATGGACCCCAGGGGATTGCGGAGTTCATGAGCAATGCCTGTAGCAAAGGAGCCTATGGCTGCAAGACGGTCGGCATGCTCGATTTGTTCCGTGAAGTTGGCAAGCAGGGAAAGGTCTCTCATGGAAATGATGCATCCAATCCATTTGCCGTTTTTGTCATGTATCGGACTGATGGAAATGGAAAGATCGAAAAGGTTATTCAGGGAATTGACGAAAGGTAACTTATCCGAGAAAAAAGAGCTCTTCAAACGAAGGGATTTCGCCAGAATATCATTGATGATCGTATTCTTCTCCTGATCGCCCAGAACGGACTTTATATTCTTGCCGATCATACTTTTAGCGGGAAGCCCGATGATCTTTTCCGCCTGGGTATTGGCGGCAAGAATTTCCCCTTCCGGGGCAAGGCTGATCAATCCCTCGGCAAAACCCTCCAGGATGTACCGGTCCCGTTCCCGGAACAGGCTGTTGAGGTGATCGATCAGGGAATTGAAGCTCTCGCTCAGGTCTCCGATTTCATCCGGATTGGAGATGGACAATTTCTGGGAAACGTCCCCCTTTACCATGGTTCTCGCCCTTTGGGTCAGAACGCGGATGGGGCGGACTATATAGGTGGCAAGCCCCACCCCGAAAACCAGCGCCACTCCGCAGGCAATGAAATTGGCGAGCAGAACGACATTCGCCGCATGTTCCAGCTTCGTTTTGATGATCAGGGATTCGGTCGTATCCGCGATATCGAGGATGAATTCATACCCAATGATGCCGGCGGAAAGGGTGATCAGAATCATAAGAGCCGGGATGGCGATCACCAGCCGCAAACGGCGCTTCTCCCCCCCTTCCCACCTTACCTTCAAACCATCCATCAGGGATTCGGCGGAAAAGCGATTCCCGGATTTCAAATCATCCTGCCGCCGGCTTTCCCCGGACTCCTTTTCCATTCTCACATCTTCCTCATTGTATCGGTAAAATGGATGTCCCGTAATGAACCTCAACCTGATCGCGCCTGAAGCTTGCCTCAATCATCCCCTGTTTCTCATCATAGAAAAGTCCCCGCATCTCGCTGCCTAAAAAAGACACAACGCCATAGGAATCCTTTGGAACAAACCCGATGTTCTCCCTGGTTTTGAGGTAATGCCCCAACTCGAGTTCGCCGATCGGGGTATTAATCCTGATCTCGCTCCCGGGAAGCTTCTTCAGGGTATTCAGTAAGACATATAGTCCCTCGCAGCAGGACATTTCGTGGATCAGGTAGGTCAGGTTCCTGCCCAGTGGCGTGCCCTGGATCGACACCGGGATATGCTTGGCATAAATGCTGTCCAGTACAAGCCGCAGGTTATACCTGTGTCTATCTTTGCTCAAACACCAAATCAGGGATTTCAGGTTAAGCATAAAATCACGTAAATCCATAATAGAACCTCTGGGGAAATATGAATTTCATCCATAAAAAATCGAGAAAACGAACTCGCTTCTCTCTCGACATATTGCAACGATTTTCATACGTTGAAAAGAATATTGATGACATCGCCATCCTGGACCACGTATTCCTTCCCATGCAGATGGCAATCCGCTGTTTTCTTTGCCTGGGAGAATCCGCCGGTTTCCAGGTATTTATCCCAGCGAATCACCTCCGCGCGTATGAAGCCCCTTTCAATATCCGAATGAATTACTCCAGCAGCCCGTACCGCAGGAGTCCCGTTTTTGATTGTCCAAGCGTGCGTTTCCTTGACAGATGCGGTGAAAAAGGATATCATGTCCAATATCTTGTAGCAAAGTCTTGGGATGCGTTTTCCCGCAGGTTCCGAGATGCCATAATCTCGCAGGAAAACCTGTTGATCCTCCGGCGCCAGCCTGGATATTTCCTCTTCCACGATTCCGCACAGGGACGTATAATAGGTATATTCATCTTTTTCGGGGAGATGACAAGAGGAAAGGATATCGTCTCCTTTGGCAAGGATTTTTTCATCAACATTCAAAACGACAAGAAGGGGCTTGATGGTTAAAAACACAAAACCGCGTATCGACTTTTCCTCATCCTCGTCAAGGGGCGCGGAACGTATGGGAAGCCCCTTTTCCAAAACGGGCTTGATCTTGCGCAATACGGACAACTGAAACTGATTCTGTTCCAGCTCCGCGCCTGTAAGCTTGCGGATCATCTTGTCCAGTTTCAAGAGCCTGCTGTCAATCTTCTGCAAATCCGACATGATAAGTTCCAGCGACAGGGTTTCGATATCTCCCTCTACATCTATAGAAACGCCTCCTTCCCCTTCAAAGGCGCGGATCACCGCCATGAGAATATCCGTATCGGCAAGGGCAAGGAGCTGGGATTGTTCCAGAGACTTGCCTTTTTCTTCTGTAGAGCGTTCCATGCCCGCCAGATCCATATATTCCAGTGTGGCGTGAACTACTTTTTTCGGCTGGATCAGTTTCACCAAACGGTCGAACCGCTCATCCGGCGCTTCTACCACAGCCAGATTGGTTTGGATTTTCCCGTGGGAATAAAGGCTGGTGGTTTCCTGTCTTCCGGTGAGCGCGTTAAAAACGGTCGTCTTTCCGCTTCCTTGAAAACCGATTATTCCTATCCTCATGAGAACCTATCCCGTGAACTCTCCCCGTAAAAGGATGCGGGGCGGGCTTCGTTATTGGGAGGCCAATTTCCGCGACTGCTCCACAATATTCTCCAATTGAGAGTACTGGGAATATTTATAATCATAGGGTTCCCCCAATGTTTTGTCTTCTTTGACGTCCCTTTTGACGATCATCTCGTGCCCCGCTTCCAGGGTTCTCCGTTCATGAAATCGCTTCAGGATTTGCTCCAGGCGGTTGAACTCATACTCTTTTACCATGCGGGTATTGATTTCCGCCGCTGTTTTTCTGAAAATCTTCTGATAATGATCCATAACCGGTCCGTCCAGCCTGGTGAGATGAAGCACCTTCTGCAAAACCTGATACTGATGCTCGAAAGAGACCATGTCGCAGGCATCGGGAAGATCCCACCATATCCAAGTTTGAATCAATTCAACGATTCGTTCCAAGGAAGGGTCCAAAGCCGAGTAGAAGGTGCGCATATCTCTAATGGGGAGCTGCCCGGCTCTTCGCGCCGTTTCTTTCTGTTCCTTCAGATTGATGATTTCGTTGAGAATGGAGTTTTGATCCGTTGGGAGGAAGAGGGATTTCTTCCTCAACTCGTTGTCTTCGCACAAGACGTCCGCCACATAATACCGATCGGGTCCCCATGCTTTAGTGCTTTCCAGGATCAATCTGAGCGAGGTTAGCTGCTGCCACCTGATATCCGCATAAATATGCCGGACATTGGGATTGACTCGTACCGCATGGGCGAAACGAATGTCCAGGTATTCCATGATTTTTTCCAGGATACCATGAACTCGCTTGGCGGTTTTGGCGTTTAACGTCATTTCTCAACCTCCAGGAAAATCGCTGATTGGTTCCATCCGAAACATATTGTATATTTCCTAACGAGCGCTTCACGAGATGTCAAAGAAAATAACGATGAATAAAAACAATCTTTAAAAGCCTCGAAATTGTTTAAAGATCAATGCCTGTTATTTGTACTACTACCAAGTAAAACCGTGTAAATTTTCGAAGATTTTAACACGGTCGTTTATGTAAATCTATTTGTTTGAATATTTTAAAAGAGTTGAAAAGAGTCAATTGAAGGCGTTAGTTTCCTTCGCTTGGAGGATTGACCCCAAATTGATCTTAAAAAAAACACAATGATAATATTAAAAAAACTGGCGACTGCCCCTCAACGCGTACTAAACAGGTAATCCCCTTGTTCTTGGTAGATAGGCTCGTACAGCCGGTTCAAGCGTATTCTCAAGATTCATCGGATCGTACAGTACATATTGTCGATGTCGTAGA
>JAFGFK010000499.1 GCA_016931135.1 Candidatus Sumerlaeota bacterium
GTCGCCATTATACATGGCGCGCGCCTGGGGAATGGAGATGTGGCATTCATCCACAAACAAAAGATAATCCTCAGGGAAATAATCGAGGAGCGTATAAGGCGGTTCGCCTGGCGCCCTTCCTGTGAGGTGGCGGGAATAGTTCTCGATGCCGGAACAGTACCCCATTTCCTCGATCATCTCGAGGTCGTACATGGTGCGCTGCTCAAGGCGCTGGGCTTCGAGGAGCTTGTTTCTGGCTCTTAATTCCTGGAGGCGCAACCGGAGTTCATCGCGTATGGATTCGATCGCGCGCTCGAGTTTAGGTCGTTCGAGAACATAATGCGAAGAAGGGAACAGGGCGGCTTTTTTCATTTCCCTCTGCTTTTTCCCGAGGAGAGGGTCGATCTCCCAGATAGATTCGATCTGCTCTCCGAAGAATTCGATGCGGATGGCGTTTTTCGCCTCATAAGCGGGGAAGACATCCACGATGTCGCCTCTTACGCGGAACGTACCGCGGAAAAAATCCAGGTCGTTTCTCTGGTACTGCAATTCCACGAAGCGTCGGAGGAGATCGTTGCGTTTGATCCGCTCCCCTTTTTCCATGAAGATCACCATGCCGCGGAAATCTTCGGGAGAGCCGATGCCGTAAATGCAGGAAATGCTGGCGACGATCACAACGTCGCGGCGTTCGAGAAGGGATTTGGTTGCGGAGAGGCGGAGTTTGTCGAGTTCATCATTTATGGAGGAATCCTTTTCAATGTAGGTATCGGTAACAGGGAGATAGGCTTCAGGCTGGTAATAATCGTAATAGCTGACAAAGTATTCCACTGCGTTATGGGGAAAAAGGTCTTTGAATTCGCGGAAGAGCTGAGCGGCAAGGATTTTATTGGGAGCGAGAACGAGCGTAGGGCGGTTTGTGCGGGCGATGACGTTCGCCATAGTGAAGGTTTTGCCGCTTCCCGTAACGCCGAGGAGAACCTGGTGAGAGATGTTTTTCTCCAATCCATGCGCAAGGGCGTCAATGGCTTTGGGTTGATCCCCCTGGGGTGAAAATTCAGTTACAAGATCAAAATCCGGCATAATTTTCCTTCATCGCTATTGACATCAGGTAAAAAATATTCATACAAAAAGACGTTTTAACAGTAAAGACAAGTTTTTCGGAAGGCGGGATTTTGACCAGTCATTTTTCCATCATCATACCGAACTGGAACGGCGAGGACTTGATCGTGCGGTGCGTATCCTCGCTGCTTCTTTCCGCAAGGACTTATGGCAAAGACTTTGAATGCATCGTTGTGGATGACGCAAGTACGGACAATTCCTGCGAGATTCTGAAAAAGACATTTCCGGAAATCAGATTGATCCGGAACGAACAAAACCGGGGGTTCGGATACAGTGTGAATAGGGGCATGGAGGCTTCCGGCGCGCCGATTGCGATCCTGGCGAATAACGATATTGTGGCAAGGGAGGATTTTATCCCCAGTCTTCTGAAGCCGTTCGAGGGAAAGGATTCGGAACGGCTTTTCGGGGTAAGCGCAAAAACAGTGAACTGGACAGATGGAGCGCCGAATCATTTGAACATGACCGCGCATTTTGCAAAGGGGCTTGTGAACCTCGATTACGAGGATTCGCAGGTGGCGTGTTCCACGCTTTTTCTTCAGGGAGGGGCATGCGCATTGCGGCGGGACGCGTTCCTGGAGCTGGGGGCGTTTTCACCGCTGTATCATCCGGGATACTGGGAGGATTACGATCTTTCATACAGAGCTGCCAAGATGGGATACCGGATGATATATGAACCGCGCGCCCTGGCATATCATTTAGGCAAGGGATCGCTTTTGAAGGTACTGGGGAAAGAGGGGATCAGCGGTTTGACAATTCGGAACCAGTTTTATTTCACATGGCTGAATATAACGGATGGCTGGCTTTTGGCGGGGCATTTTCTATTATTGCCGTTCCATCTTTTGGGAGAGATGATATCCGGTAAGCCATTGAAACTGACGCGTGGATTTTTAAAGGCAGCGCCGCATTTCTCCAGGGTATTGAAGGAGAGGAAAAGAAGAAGGATCAAGGCGAGCGTTTCCGATCGAACGCTACTCAAATTTTAAAAAACCACAAATCAAATCAATTCTATTTTATTTTTCTACCACTAATTTAAGGCATAATCTTCACGAATCTATCATAAGGGTTTTGTTTTGCTTTTGGAAATATTCGTGGAGATTATCCTGTAAATTCGTGGTTCCATATAAAAAGATATTTCAGGATTGATTTACCTTTCTTTTTTTACCACAAAAGAATGCCGTTTCTTTAATTTTAATATAACAGTTTTTCCAGATATCTTTCGTGGTTTGAACAGGGGTCTTTCGCATTTCCACAAATTTTTATATTTTTCTACCACTAATCCCACCAATTCACACGAATTTTTTTATTCTTATTCGTGCAGATTAGTGTGATTAGTGGTTAAAGATTAAAGATCAATGACAAAACAATGAAGGGGAAGCCTTTCAAACAATACGGAAACGCGCGTTGACAGGGGTGCGGAGGGGGTCGCTTTGCAGCTTGTCATATAATCCTTTTTCCCTGAGAAACCGGACATTTTCCTCAACCCAGTTCCAGTATTCCTCGAAAGACATTTTTTGATCGTGTGAAGTGCAGGATTCCGGGATGTGGAAATCGGGGAGATCGGGCATTTTCATGATACGAATTTCCTTATTTTTTCATAGATTCCTTCAGGACCATATTTTTCGCAAATCCGGCGCAGATTCTCCGTGGAGATTTCGCTTCCGGTTTTGCGAAGAATATCCACAATATCAGCGACATCCCTTGTTTCCCGATGAGGATTATTTTTCACAGCGTGTATTTTGAGCGCGATAAAATGAGCTGGTGATGGAATGCGCCATTTTCCGAAATTTGCATCAAAGGAGGAACCGGAATCGTACAGCATCTCAAAAGTTGAAGGATCGACCAGCAGGATGTCGATATCCATCATGGTGGATTCAGGATTATGGAATCTGAGGAAATTTTCCGTTTCCCCCAAAAGGTTGTAACCATTCAGTTTCATGATATCTTTGATTTTGGGGACATCTTTATCCATTGCGAGCAAATCCACATCGAGGGTTTGCCTCACAATGCCGTACGCCTGCATGGCATGTCCACCGATCAATATCATGCTGATGTTATGTTTTTTCAGAGAATTGTCAATTTCATGAAAAAGAGAATCCATATAATTTCTTTCATGATGTTTTATATTCGAACATAAAATGATTCCCTTTGGAATATCAAGCGTAATGATGATATAGATCTGAGCGAACACGAACTCTGGTCGAATGGTGAATCTGTTCCAGATGACGCCATATCCACATAATAAGTCATGGTGAACTATTCTCCCAACCAGCATTTATCATAAATTTTCCATTCTGCTTCATCAATGGTCCAATCCGAATAAATGGCGATCCCGGAAAACGCGGGAATATCTTTTCGTTTTTTCAATGCCTTGATAATTCCGTGGAAGGCAGTTCTGATATTTTCCGAATGCGGATCAAAATAACCGGCTTTGTCTTCATTTGAAAGATCGACTGTTTCAATGCTTCCCCCCACCCAGGGAAGGATAATAAAAAAATCACCGTATTCTTCAGTGATTTTCAAAAGGCTTTGCACTCGTTCGTGATTTATTTCGGGGAGATGTCCTTTTTCATCCATGGGGCAAACGTGGGGAAACAGGTATCTGATTCCTCTTTTCTTATAGGCATCGAGTTTTTGTCGAAGCTGTTCATCGGGAAGTTTGGAGACAGGTTCACGCATCCAGCGCCGATCAAGCCAGATGCCGTTTTCATTCTGATTCCACGTACTTCCATTCCTAGGCGAAGCGATGTTATAATACTCTTTTACAAAGAACCATAGAAAGAATAAAACCGATAAGATAATGATGATTCGGATACAGGGTTTCTTAATCAGGTTTCTGATTTTCATGATTTGGAGTATGGAAACATTCATTAAAAAAACAAGAAAATAATGGAAAATAACTGTATCAATCGAGGTTGAACAATCTCCAAATCCTGTATTGACATGTATAAACACGTTTTATTATGATCTTATTTGATCTGATTCATTGATAAAACAATAAACTGCTATTATACGATTCGATAATATAATACGGTATGCAAATGAAAACATTTGAAAAAAAAGATCATAGGATTATATGGGGTGATGCCATAGAAGTCCTAACCCATGAAATCCCCGTTTCTTCCGTTGACCTTATTTTTGCTGATCCCCCTTATAATATAGGTAAAAATTTTAATGGCAGAAAAGATCGTTGGCCTTCGGATGAGGCTTATCTTCTCTGGTGTTATCAATGGCTTGATCTATGTATTGCCAAGCTTAAGCCAAACGGTAGTATTTATGTAATGACATCAACTCAACAAATGCCGTATTTTGACATTTTTCTTCGTGATCGCGTGAATATACTCAGTAGAATTGTTTGGGAGTATGACAGTTCCGGAGTACAAGCTCGCAAATATTTCGGCTCTCTTTACGAGCCTATACTTTTTTGTGTGAAAGATAAAGACAATTATACTTTCAATGTTGGCGATATTCTTGTAGAAGCGAGAACAGGCGCAACACGAAAGCTCATCGACTACAGGAAACCAACACCGACCATGTATAATACAAAAAAAGTTCCTGGTAATGCCTGGTATATTCCGCGTGTTCGATATCGCATGGATGAATATGAGAATCACCCCACCCAGAAGCCAAAAGCGCTTCTGGAGCGAATCATAAAAGCCAGTTCTAATAAAGGCGATTATGTCCTTGACCCTTTTTCGGGAACTTTCACCACATCTTATGTCGCCAAAATGCTGATGAGACGCTCAATCGGAATTGAGATTGAAGAAGAATATGTTAAAATCGGTCTTCGAAGACTAGAAATCCAGGATATGTATAAAGGAGAGGTTTTGCATCGTGAGTTAAAAACCTATGAGAAACAAAACGAACCAGACCAGCAACAGTTGGCTCTATTTAAGGAATAAATATAATGGAACATGACTTCACGCCAGTAATAAAGGAGATCCTGGTAAAATACTTTGGTGATAAAGCCGAAGACCTTTTTGATAAAAGTTCTCTTCTTCAATATATAAATATAAAGACCATTTCAGCCACACGCGGATCAAAGGCAAGAAGCAGCTTTGCCAATCTATATGCCATCTATGTTTTAGTAGAGGATTACATCAAGCATGGATTTCACAAGAATGGAGAGTATTCAAAATACAAAGGCGCCCAATTCTCTACCTTATTTAAAAGGCAACGACAGCTTCCTTTTGGGAAAAAGCTACAAAACCACGCATTAAATAATCGCCTCAATGAGGAATTTCACAAATTCTTCCCTCAAATTGACGCTCAACCTATTTTGAGAGTTATTGAAACCAAACGATATTGGATTAATGAGAATCTGCTTCTTCCAACTCTTGGAAAGAAAAAATTCAACATTGCTCCTTCTATAGTTGAAATAATAAATAAATACTCTCATACAAAGCAAGCTTCTTTCGAAAAGTTCATACAGACATGCGAAAAACTTCGATACATATCAAAACAGCGTGCTGATAAGGTCGAAGATTTTATCGTTGGACTTTTAGCTCCAAACGTTGATGCGCGCATTTTTGAGATCGTAAGTTACGCAATTTTGAAATACTTCTACCATGATCAGACGGTATATTTCGGATTTCAACTTGATGAGATTGAAAAATCACCATTAATTCTATATAAGACAGGAAGGACAAATGCAAATGATGGGGGAATCGACTTTGTAATGAAACCTATTGGGCGTTTCTTCCAGGTTACCGAAACCCTTGATGTACGCAAATATTTCCTAGACATTGATAAAATTGAACGATATCCTATTACATTTGTCATCAAGTCTTCCGAATCTGTTGAAGCGCTTACCCGGAAGTTAAAGGAAGGCGCCGAGCGACAGTATTCTGTAATCGCTATTGTTGAAAAATATATGAAATGCGTTGAAGAGGTAATTAACATACCGATTCTTCAAGAGCGGTTCAGAATAGGAATTAAACAAGGTTATCTTGGTAAAATAATGGATGAGATTGTACGACAAAGTAAAGTCGAATTCAATTATGAAGAGATTATAAAGGAACATAAAGAAGAGTAAGGCGCAACTAAATCATTAAATTGAGTATGAGGATAAATCAGATGAAAATTTTTGTCATGGTTGACATGGAGGGAATAAGCGGGATATGCCGCTCGTCGCAGGTGCTTCCAGATAGGGAACATTACCAGGAGGGGCGGCGCTATATGACGCAAGATGTCAATGCCTGCGTTGA
>JAFGFK010000500.1 GCA_016931135.1 Candidatus Sumerlaeota bacterium
GGGATTTTCCCGCAGATTGTGCATCTCGTGGGGTTTAACATTATAAAGATGCATCAAACGCGTTTTGACCATACCGGCAAGGGTTTGCGGAACAGGCAGCCCTGAGTTGCTGTGATCCGTAGGTCCAAAAGGGCGTCCATCCCGGAAAAACAGGGTATCCAAGGGTTCTATTATGAGAGATAAAATAGGCTTTTCCATACATGGGGCGTATCTATGTTTTGAATCGCAGTTATTCATTATTCCTCCTCCCTTCCCCGAGCAAGAAATGAAGCTGATTGGATAAGAGTAAGGGCGTTATCGCGCGCCTTCAGGGAACTAATGATTGAATTATCTTTCTCATTTTTTAGTTGTTTTTCAATTCTACAAACCAGTATTTGAAAAAGTTTAAACGCTTTTCTCGGGGGTTTATCACTCCGATCAATAATCCTTTTCATTTCCGCATCAATTATATCACGCAATGTTTCCAGATTTTTATCTTCGATATCTGCATCTTTTAGGGTTTCTCCTATTATTTGATCCCACTCGCTTTTCATCTGATAAGACCAACGATCGGTTTTATCATTTTGAAACGCTTTAATAAACTTTTGCAGTACATTCACGGCTTTCCAGGGAAGAACCGCGGTTTTATGGGTACCAGATCTTTTCAGAATAGCGATTCCGAGGCAATCTCTTCCGGAATCTTTCGCCTTTTTCTCGGCTTTGCGAGCCGCTTCCATGGCGTCGCGAAGATCGTATTTGTAATGCGCGATTGCGATTCCCGCAGACGCGGTTAAATCCTTTACTGGATCCTTAGGCAATAAATCATCATGTATTTTTTTTGCGCATTTAAGGATTGTTGCCGTTGGAGCAAGCGCCAGAACGTCATCTCCTCCGCAATATACCAGGGTTCCCAGGTTATCTTTTTCAACAATAGTCTTAACCTTATCTGTAGCAAATTTTATAAGATTTGATCCGAGTTTAATCCCCTGATCTCTATTCGCGCTTGGAAATCTTTCTCCCATATTATCCCCATCAATAGCGAGAATGGCGTAATAAGAAGGGGGAAAAGTTGATAATTCATTCTTTTTGGCAGTTTTTCTATAATCTTCAATGAGCGTCCAAACTTCAGGTGGGCAAACGGGTTCCCCCCCCTCCTGATCTGCGCCTTCTGTTGGCGTTTTCCAGTTAAGCCAATGTCCAGTCCAGTGAAATTTCTCTTCATCCTTAAAATGTTTTTGTATTTCCTTCAATATTTCTTCCGCATTTACATGTAGGAATCCTTCATCCTTTTTCTTTTCCTTTATTTTATTCATCCAATCCATAGCGGCAATCGTCGCCGTATCCCATACGCGTTTTTCAGATAGAGGGTGTCCTGTTCTTTCTGAGAAATAAGCGTTCCAGGCAAACCGTTTAATAAGATGAATGGCGCAGAAGCGATCCTTTGTCTGTATCCTTTCCCACGGGATATCCAAAAGTTTAACTGCCTTCTCCCAGAATTCCCTCGATAATATCATTTGATCCTCATTTTTTCCTTTAGCGCGAGTTCCCATTTGAGAATATGCGCCGCACAGGGAGCATTTGGGGCGCGTTTCTTCTGGAGTTTCATGTTTTGGATAATGACGGATCGCTTTATTTGCAGCGTCAAGAAATCCGAGAAGTTTTTTATTTACCCGGAAATCGCAATCTTCCTTGATTTCCGATAAGTCGATTCCAAGGGAATTGTCGATTTGAATGAAATTCTCACAAAAAGGAATAAAAGTTGTTCGAATTTCCCAGAATGATCTGATTTGCGTTTTCCAATCATAATCCCATGGATAATTCTCTTTCATATCTTTAGAAGTCCATTTTTCATCTAATTTCTTTTTAACCGCTCTTGCAATTTTTAACCATTCCTTACATACTGCTTTAACGATTTTTTTCTGTAATTTCTTTATATCCTCATCGTTTGAATCCTTCACCTCTGCGATAAAATAATTCGGGAGGCATGGGATGAGGACTTTGGGGTCTCCTTTTCCCTCGCCTTTTGAATGCAGTTTAATCAGTGGATGCGTTTCGGGATCCTTAAGATAAATCAATTCAACTTTCGATGGCTCTTTTCTCGCAACGCTTATCGCTTTAGCCGTGAGCCAGGAGAGGATATAGCTCCCGCTCCATAGGTCTCTCACTGTTCTCGCTGTTTTGATGAAATCCTGAACAGGACCTATTGAAAAGGAAAGAAGATATTTTTGTTTATTGTTATTCACGGTTTGTTATCTCCATAAAAAATTTATGTTTTCCCCAAAACCAAGAGTAAAATTAATAATTCGCTTTGTTAATAGTCAATAATTAAATACAGGTTGGAATTTTCAATATTGAAGAAAATCATTGTTATAATCAATTTCTAATCCCGAAAATCCCGTATATCCTGTCTAATTCGCGGAGGAGAACAGTACAAAACATTTTCTATAAAAATTCAGTTTTAAAAGAAGTCCTTTTTTTGTTGCGACAAATGGAGGGTTTTGAGATATATAATAGTTTGAATATGAAAAAAGTGCGGGTTGTAAAATGAAAAAAGGGAGTACATATTGTGCCGGAGTCGATAAGAAAGTATAACCGGAATCGGCGCATCCTTCAATGGGCGCTTCTTTCCATTGTCGTGATTACGATCGCCCTGGGATGGCGGTATCCGTGGCTGGGCTTTTCGGTTCCCATCGTCATGATCATGGGAATCATAGGCGGAATTTTCAACGGCAGATACATTTGCGGCAACCTGTGCCCCCGCGGCGGTTTTTTCGATCGCGTGATGGCGCCGCTCAGCCCCCAAAAATCAATTTTTGAATTCCTGAGACGTATGACGCTGCGTTGGATTATCCTGGCGGCGCTCATGGGTTTTATGATTTATCGCCTCTCGAAAAATCCAATTAGCTGGCATCATTGGGGATATACATTCTGGGTGATGTGCGTGATTACGACAAGCATCGGCGTTATCCTGGGGCTCCTGGTTCATCAGAGGATGTGGTGTTCGTTCTGCCCGATCGGCACGTTGCAAAGCGCGCTCGGAGGGCAAAAAAACGCATTGCAAATCGATACGGAGAAATGCGTCTCATGTCATTTGTGTGAAAAGGCGTGCCCTTTTGGATTGTCCATCCTGCGGCACAGGGAATCCGGCGTTGTGAATGAACCGGATTGTTTGAAATGCTCCGAATGCGTTATCGTGTGCCCTAAAAACGCCCTTTCTTTTCCGTCAAAACAAACCCGATGAGGGTCAATCTTATATTTTTCTATGTTTTTGCGCGCCCTCCTCGTAACGGAGTCAAGACGCCCCCCCTTTTACAATCCTGTTACA
>JAFGFK010000501.1 GCA_016931135.1 Candidatus Sumerlaeota bacterium
CCTTTCTTCACCAGGAAAAGTGACGCCCGTGGGTGGTGAGGCGCTGCGCCATGATTCTTCTTGCATTATCCATACGCGTATTATACCGGTTTATTGTTTTCAGGGAGAGACCTTTCCTCCCTGTTATTTCAAAAGGAGGATTGCCATCATGCCGCGATATGGTTTTCTCATGAGACTCAAGAATGAATCGGTCATTCCGGAATATGAAGAGATTCACAAAGACGTCTGGGTAGAGGTGATCGAGGCGCACCGCAGGAGCGGATTCAGGAATTATTCCATATTCCGCCACGGACTCGATCTCTTCGCCTGTTTTGATTCGGAAAATCCCGAAGATTGTTTCCAAAAGGTCGCGCAGGAACCGATCATGAAAAAATGGTGGGCAATAACCAATCAACTCATGGAAACAAAGGATAATAAACCGCTGTTTATCCCTATCCAGGAAATATTTTTTATGGAGTAAAGGAATAGAATCGTGAACTTAAAGAAAAATAATATTTCAGGACAATTATGGATTCTGTTATTTTCATCCTTTTTTCTTTACCCTGTCTCTTTTCGTTTGTTTGCGGGGGAAATTACATACATCGATCTGAAGGAAGGGACGTCCGCCATGGACGCCTCGGGGCGCTTCCTTTTCGGATACGATTTCGGTTCTTCGGATGAATCTATTGATCAGAAAATCGGCGACATCCGATTCAAACAAATATCTTCGCGGGGAGGCGCTGCTTATTGCGGAATATTCAAGGGAACGTTTCACCCCCAGGAATGGAACAGCGATTTCTTCATGCCACCCGTAAAAAAGGACGATCCCCTCGTCAAAATCCTTCAGGACCTTGTGTACAAGGAGCCTGAATTCATTCTTTGTAAACTGACCCCGGGAAATGAATATAAACTTCAGATACTGATACGCTACAGCGGGGAAAAACGCCTGTTCCGGATCGCCTTCACCGATGGCGATTCCACTGATACAACGCCTGAATTGAATGAAGGCGACGGGCGCGCCATCCCGAGTCTCGATCTGCCGGAAAAAAACTGGGCTGCAGCCATTGCGTATGAATGGAAAGCCCAAACCGATATAATGACAATCAATGTTCACGGGGATGACGCCCATATCTATGGGATGACCCTCGAAGATATATCAGGAGGACATGTCATGGTTGATAATCCCCTTTGCCAGGAGGAAGAAATTCTTTCCCCGGAAGATTTCCCTTCCTTTCACGTTCCCGGTTTGGAAAAGGAGATGGAAATTCTCGAAAAATTCTTTATACGGCATTACCTGACGCATATTCGCGGATGCACCCTGTGGCAGGATTGGATGACCTTCTCCACTTTATGGCCCTCTCCTTCCGCGCATCATCCGGATCAATATAACTACCGCAGGTTTCACCATGATTTCCTCCTGAATGCGGATATTGATGATGAGGGATGCGTGGCAACGCATCAGCACGCCTCCTTTGCCCATCGGGATGGATGGCCGTTTCCTTCCTTTGAACAGAGCATGGGAAAAGGCGCGGGCTGGGTGCGCGGCGGGTTCGATGGAAATCCCGGATGGACATGCGAAGGCGCAAAAGGCGAATTCGTAAAGGATAAGGAACTCTGGATACTCACCCCGGAGCAACTCCAGAGTTATATCCTTTCCCCGGAACTCAATATCGACAGTTCCAACGCCCCGTATATGGAACTCCGGTGGCGCCGCGAAACGGAAAATGGCGGCGATCCCTATATGGAATGGACAACGGAGGATTCTCCCGATTTTTCCCCCGCAAGGCGAATGTATTTCACCCCTGCGGAAAATGACCGGGGAAAATACGGCTTCTCTTTTGCCTGCATTCCCCTTTTCCGGCATCCCCAGTGGAGCGGAACCATCAAACGCATCCGCATTTTTCCCGCTCCCCTTGCCTCTTCCGGAAAAATAGAAATCAACGCCTTCATGACGCAATACGACACCCGGCATACGATCAACAACAGCAACTTTATCCTGGGTTGCCGGAATTATTTCACATGGAGCGGAGACCTCGTTTTTTTAAGAAAAAGCCTTCCCAGAATGAGAACGGCAATGCGCTGGCTTCAGAAACAGGCGGGTGGATTGAAACATGGTTGCATCCTCGATCCCCTTCCGGGGCATGATGGGCGCCCTGGATACTCTGGCGAACCAGGCGAAAGAAAATTTTACCCAGGCCGCGGCGTGGGCTCCAATTACTGGGACATCCTTCCCTTTGGAGGATGGGATTGCTATTCCTCGAACTATTATTACAAATCCCTCCTCGCCCTTGCGGAAATCGAGGAATCGGTTTCGCATCATCCTGAATGGAATATCCCTCGGGGCGTTGAATCCTTTGATCCAGTGGAACTCCGCCTCCACTCGAAAACAGTTCGGGAAACGATCCAGGAAAAATTCTGGAATAAAGACACGGGGCGTTTTGTCGGTTGGATCGATCTGGATGGAAAGGCGTGGGATTATGGCTTCACCTTTTTGAACCTGGAACTGATCGAAAGCGGCGTCGCATCGGATAAACAGGCGCAATCTATCCTCGATTGGATTTCAGGCAACCGGATCATCAACGGCGATACCTCCACAGGAGAGGACATTTACAAATTCAGGCTCGCTCCCCGCGCCACCACGAAACGAAACATCGAGTGCTATCAGTGGGTATGGCAATGCCCCGAATGCCTGGAATTCGGTTACCAGGTGCAGGATGGCGGCGCAGTTCTCGGATTTTCCTATCATGACCTGGCGAGCCGGTTGAAAATCCTCGGGGCGGATAACGCCTGGGAGCGTTTCCGGGAAATCCTCGAATGGGATCGCGAAACGCAGGATGCCGGAGGCTACCGCGCCTATTACGCTAATGGCGATAAAGGCACAACTTTACAGGGCGGCGGAACAGCGGGAGGAATAGGCATCGACTTCGAGTTCATCGAATCCATCCTGGCGCCCCAGATCATGCTTTATGGATTCCTCGGATTGAATCCCCAACCCGACCGGATTGAAATATCTCCCAACCTCCCCTCCGGATGGGACTTTCTGAAAATCGAAAACATCAGCTACCAGGATATTGACATGGATATTCGGGCTGGCGGCGATGAGATCGAGATAAAGACATCTTCTTCCGTTCCCAAAACCTTGAGAGTCGATCTGCCCGGGGAAAACTGGAGCGCTGTTTCAGGGGATGCGCATGAGCAATTCGCTGCAGGCTTCAACCGGCAAATTTTCCTGCTCCCCGTTTCAGGGAAATCGATGTTTCAATTCAAAAAGGAATAAACCATGTTTTTTACACTCGACAACCGGAATCGGGAATGATATTCCACATGAAAATTTTCTCATCATACACGAAACAGCGAGGAAAATACCATAATATAACTTATGAATAAGGGGGAAAAAAATGAAGAAGTTGAAAAATCCATGTATTTTATGCGTAATGATTTCCATTGCGTTACTCCTGGGAATGCTATCCGGATGCGATTCCCAGGCGCCTCAGGAACAACCCAAAACGCCTCCAACCCAAGGCAGGTCTGAATTCGACGAAGCCGGGGCGAAATCCGACATCAAGATCGGATTGCTCCTGGAAACTTACGATGTGGCAAGATGGGCGCGCGATGAACAGTATTTCAAGGAAAAGGCGAAATCGTTGGGAGCTGAGGTCATCAGCGCAATAGCCAATGGAGATCAGGATAAACAAAACCAGCAAGCCGATACCTTCCTCACCCAGGGGGTGAACGTGCTGGTCGTTGTTCCCAAGGACCTCAAAACAGCCGCGCGCATCATCAAAAGCGCGCACGAGAAAAAAGTCCCTGTTCTGGCTTATGATCGCCTGATCCTGAATTGCGACCTGGATACGTATATTACCTTCGATAATGAAAAAGTGGGATACATGCAGGCAAAGGGAATTCTCGAGAAGGTTCCCGAGGGAAATTATATCCTCCTGGGAGGCGCGGCAACGGATAACAACGCCAAACTCCTCCGCAATGGTCAAATTAAAGCCATCGATGAACATCAAAAGGCTACGGGCAAGAAAATCAACATCCTTGCCGATCCGTTTCTCGATAACTGGGATAAGGAAGAAGCGCGGCGGCGCATCAGCAACATGCTGACTAAATTCAAATCCGAAGGTAAAAATGTACAAGCCATTGTGGCGTCCAATGACGCAACCGCAGGAGGCGCGATTGCGGCGCTCAAGGCGGAAGGGCTGGATGGAAAGGTCGCCGTATCAGGACAGGATGCGGAACTCGCAGCGTGCCAGCGAATCATGGAAGGAACGCAAACCGTGACGGTTTATAAACCCGTGCGGCGCCTTGCCGAGTCATCGGCGGAAATAGCCGTGAAACTTGCCCAGGGCAAAAAACCCGCGGAAGCGATCAAGGAAATGGGATTACAGGTGAATAATCTCAATAACGGCGCCATCGAGGTTCTCTCCATATTCCTCGAGCCTCAATTCGTGACAAAAGACAACATGGTGGATACGGTCATCGCCGATGGATGGCATCCTTTGGAAAAGGTGTTTGCCAATATCCCCAAGAATCAGTGGCCTCCTTCAAAATAAAAAGAAACAAATCCTTTGGGAAGGGGAACATGACAGAAGAAAGCGCTCAAACTCCCATACTGGAAGCGCGGGATATCGTTATGGAATTTCCCGGGGTGCGCGCCCTGGATGGCGTGAGTTTCGAGGTATATCCGGGAGAAATTCACGCCCTGGTAGGCGAAAACGGCGCGGGTAAATCCACCCTGATCAAAATCCTCTCCGGCGTTTATCCCTCCGGCAGTTTCAAGGGCGGCATCCTCTTCAATGAAAAACCGGTGCGACTCTTCTCCACGCGCGATTCCGAGGAATTGGGTATTGCCGTGATTCACCAGGAACTCGCCCTTGTGAAACATATAACCGTAGGGGAAAACATCTTCCTCGGGAACGAAATCTGTCATTATGGCATCGTGGATTATGACCTGATGTTCTCGGAATCCGAGAAGATCATCGCCAAACTGGGCGTTACCCTGGATGTGCGCTCCGAAGTCGTCAACCTTGGCGTTGGAATGCAGCAACTGGTTGAAGTGGCAAAGGCAATGCGCAAACAATGCCGCGTCTTGATCCTCGATGAACCAACGGCAGCCCTGGCGGAACACGAGGTCAACATCCTGCTCGATATTGTGAAAGAACTGAAAGCGGGAGGCGCAGCCGTCATCTATATCTCCCACAAAATCGAAGAGGTATTTCAGATTGCGGATAGAATCACGGTTCTGCGCGATGGAAAAACCGTCGCCACAGATCCGGCGGGATCATGGAACAGGGAAAAAGTCGTGCGCGCCATGGTGGGGAGGGATTTGACGGATATGTTTCCCGTGGTGGAACATACGCCGGGCGATGTCGCCCTCGAGGTAAGAAATCTCTCGATGGAAGATCCTGAAGTTCCGGGAAGGACGCTTCTCCAAGACATCTCCTTTTCCGTGCATGAGGGGGAAATCCTGGGAATCGCAGGGCTCATGGGCGCGGGAAGAACGGAACTGATTTCCTGCATCTTCGGCATTGCGCCGGCAAGGTGGGAAGGCGCAATCCGCATACGCGGGAAAGAGGTTGTCATTCGCAATCCCGCAGACGCCATCAAAGCGGGCATGGCGCTGGTTCCAGAAGACAGAAAGCAAAAAGGCTTGTGCCTGATTCTCTCCGTTCTGGAAAATCTGTCCATGGTTCATCTCGATGAATTTTGTACCGGGGGAATCGTCGATGCCCAGGGTGAAATTCATTCGTGTCAAAAGGCCGTGGGAGAACTGGGCATCAAAACCCCTTCTCTCGATACAATAGCGGAAACCCTTTCCGGGGGGAACCAGCAGAAAATGGCGCTGGGAAAATGGCTCCTCAGCGCCCCGAAGATTCTGTTCCTGGATGAACCCACAAGAGGCATCGATGTCGGGGCAAAGGCGGAAATCCATCGCTTGATCGGCGAACTGACGGCAAAAGGCATGGCTGTCGTGATGGTATCCAGCGAACTGCCGGAAATACTCGGGGCGTCGGATCGCATCCTTGTAATCCGCGAGGGAAGACTCACCGGAGAGTTTTCCCGCTCGGAGGCAACCCAGGAAAAAATCATGGAAGTCGCCATGTAAAGGGATAATATTCAGTAACGATACCGGTTTCGAGGACGATTACGAGCGAGTTTACGAGCGCGATTACGGGGAGGAAAGGGAAAGATAAATATGGAAAGCGGTAATAAGAAAATCGATCTTCGGATTCTATCTATGGTATTCATCCTGATCGCCATGTGGCTGTTTTTCAGGTGGCGCGTGGGGGATTTTTACTTCAGCGGGGAAAGCATCGCCAAACTCAGCCGCGATATGGCGACATGGACAATTCTTGCCGCAGGAATGACCCTTGTGATCGTATCCGGTAACATCGACCTTTCGGTTGGCTCCCTTCTCGCCCTTGTGGTAGGGACAGGCGCCTTTCTGATCGCGCCCGAAGAAGGCATGGGAATTTCCGCCGGATGGGCGATCCTGATCGCCCTTTTACTCGGCGCCCTGATCGGGGTTTATCAGGGATTCCTGGTTTCGTATTTCCGCATTCCGGCTTTCATCGTAACCCTTGCCGGAATGTTCATTTTCCGCGGATTGACGCAAAAGGTCAGCGCCAAGGACCCGCGCGTGCCGGATGATTGCTGCGTCAATGTTCTGGGATTCAGTTACGTCCCTCCCCTTGCCAGCTGGATTCTGGGCGTCATTTCCTGCGTTATCCTCGCGTCCCTTTTCCTGTATGGATACAAACGGAGAAAACAACTCGGGTTAGATGCTGGAAAACCTGTTTTCGTTGCTGGAAAGATACTCCTCCCCTCTCTTGCCATCCTCGGTTTCGTTTACAAGGTAAACCAGTACCGGGGCATACCCGCTCAAACTTTGGTCATGCTTCTTGTCATGATCCTGATGTATTTTATTGCGAAGCATACAAAGTTCGGGCGGCATGTGTATGCGATAGGCGGCAATCCCGAGGCTGCGCGGCTTTCCGGAATCAATGTGGAAAAGACCACGATCCTGGTTTTTGGATTTATGGGATTTCTGACGGGAATAGCGGGGCTGGTCTGGATGGCGCAGAACCAGGGCGCCACGCAAAAAGCCGGGGAATGGTACGAATTATACGCCATAGCCGCGTGCGTGATCGGCGGCACGAGTTTGATGGGAGGGCGCGGTTCCGTATTCGGCAGCTTGCTCGGCGCTCTGGTGATGGCGACCGTGATCCAGGGAATGGATTACACGGGACTTCAGAACTGGATGCAACTGGTTGTGCGCGGCGGCGTTTTAGCGATAGCGGTGGGGATCGATGTCGCCACGAAGAACCCGGCGCCGTGGATGAAACGCCTGCAACGCACGCTTTTCAAACGAAACGGGTAAAACCACGAATAATTCCACCACGAAAGCATACCGATTTTTTTCTTTCGTTCAGGAAAACAATATTGATACAAATTTTTATTTCCCCGCGCGCCCCGTGATCCCCGTGGTAAAAATAACAATAACAACCATCAATTTTGACAGGATGAACAGGATTGACAGGATTGATGAGATTTTATTTATAAGCTGATTTCTTCGGATTTTTCGGTTCTTTGTGGTAAATAATGTAACAAAAAGATGTTTGAAATGTCCAGGGAGATTGACCCCAAGCTCCCTCATTATACTCTAAAAAGAAAATTCTCCAACACAAATATCTTTCTTCTTCGAAAAAAAGATGGACTTTCGGCAATCGCGATTGCCTTGAGATTTTCAATCCCGGAGACAAACCATGGATTTTGACAACTGGGAATCTCCCACACCCAATCGGGAATCTCCATCCCTAGTTCATGGCAAATATATTCAATAGTGGAAGCCAGGATGGAATCCATGCGTTCGTCTTTGGGTTTAAATGGTTTTCGGATCATTTCCGTATTGTGAGATCGCCTCATTTCATCAACAAAATCCATTAAAGGAATGACCCAATTGTCTCCTGCCTCTATCATTGCATTTCTGGTTTTTTCAGCGGTCATGTAAAGCATCGAACAGTTCCTCCAGAAAGAATTGGGTTGCGGGTTTGATGATTCTCCGGGGATAATATTCTTCAACAATTTTCATGACCTCCTCCGCAGAAGACAATCCCAGTTCCCGAATTAAGAATGCTATATCCTTTCGATCTGTTCCATCAATTCGCGCAGACAGAGCCTTCATCGCAAGCGCATATTGAGCATCCGCCGCCATTATATTTAAATGAGACATACTTAGAAAAACCTTTTGTTGATGATTAACCAGAAATCCCTTGACTCCATCATTAAGCCAATCTTCCGGCAAATCGAACTCACAGGCAATTTCCCCAGCAATTTCTCGAATAAGAGAGGCAGGTTGGAAAACTGCATCCACGTCTTTTGTGCTGGGGCGCGCATTATAAACCAGACACATCAAAGCCCCGCCATAAAGGCATATTTCCCCCTTCACCTCTCTTTGGGCGAGTTTATCATTTATCATCGACAGATATTTAAGAATTTCTTCCTTCAGCATTGATTCGATGAATATCCTTTCCTGATAATCCTGTGAGCGTTTAATTCTGTATAAAAAAATGCGCATCCAAGATATGGTTTACTATTAAAAAGGAAATGACATGGCGTCAATGATATTTTAAATGGATTTCATCAGATTAAAGATAATATCCGATTCATGAATTATAATCATCTGCGTAAATCTGTGAAATCTGTGGATTAACGCCTTTGAAATATCTGGTTCTCGTAAATGCTTATATTATAAATATAAGAAACTGTTGGAATGTATAAGTTAGCTTGAAAAAAGGAAATCCTCCTGACAAAAATTTTTAGTATTAAAGGATCATTAGATCCTTAAAAA
>JAFGFK010000502.1 GCA_016931135.1 Candidatus Sumerlaeota bacterium
AAGTTTGAAATCTTGCAAGTCTCGTTATATCATACTCTTGGAAAACTTCCTGAACCAAATTTTACCCACAGATTTTTTTGAGGAGACGGAAATATTAAATGAAGAAACATCGTTGCAGATAAATAATTCAATGGAAACAACAAAGATCGATCGGAGACATTTTCTCGGATTCGTATTGAAGGGTATTGTTGCAGGGGGGGCGTTATTCCTTTTATCTGATATTTGCTTTGCTGACTGTTGTACTTCGGGGAACGATTGCAGCGGATCAACCGATAATAACACATGTACCCATGGGCCGGGAAATCGTTGTGATGGGTCCAATAACTTATGCGAAAGCGGTTCGCCGAACAACTGTTCCACTCCTGGCTCCAATACATGTGCTGGAAATCAATCGAACAGATGTTCAAACCAAGGTACGCAGAATTCGTGTAATGGAGGAAACGCGAACAATTGTTCAGGGAGTCCTTCCAATATTTGTCAATCAAGTTCTCAAAACAATTGCTCTGGAACGGGTGTTCAGAATCAATGTAGTACGGGAAGCACAAATACATGTACTGGAGCAGGAACGACCAACCAATGCTCCGCCTCACGACATAATACATGCTCAGGGACAAACGCAAACAGATGTGACGACGGGGCTACATTCTCCTGCACTTCTTCTATAGTTAATCGCTGCGAACCATATTACGAAAGCAGCAATACCTGTTCTCCATCAGGGGGAACGACAAATAGACCAACAGGTCCCTTATGATTCATATTTGTCCAGTTTTATCAATTCAAGATAACGTTTAACAAGACATATTATAGTGAGCGTTATTATAAATAATATTCATCCTGCTTTAAGAATTCTTTCTTCTGAAAACAAATCTTTATTGATCGCTCATACTGAAGAAGGCGCAAAATTGGCTTATCTTCCCAATATTGCTCCAGAAAAAATCCATTTCAATGAACTTAAACCAGGCGGAAAAGAAAACAATCTGGTTTTCCCACGGAATTCCGAGCAATTAATTCAAAATCTATATCAGGAAAGTCTGGATTTCCTGAAAGGTCCCTTTTCGCAATCTGGACAATCTCCCCATATCTTTATCAACGCTGACCTACCTCATATTAAAGAACAATTAACTCGCATTCTAAAAGAACGGAAGAATAAGGATTCTTTTTTCTGGAACTTTCAATTAAAGGCGACTCCGGAAAATATTGATCTTATCGCAAATTTGATTAAAGATATTTCCACCATAAATAAATCGGAAAGACCAACTTTTAACCTCCATCTTTTATTTCCCTATTATGAGAGATGGCAGGACAATCTTTGTTATCATCTGGAGGATATGTTGTCGCATGAATTCCTTACCATATCGCTTTATATTACAGAAAGCGCCGTTCTTGGGGAACAACAAAAACTTATTCAATGGCTTGATATGTTTCAGGATTCAGGATTTTCTTTACCTGTTTTTTTCGATTCTCCCAAAATCATGTTATCCCAACAGGGTAAACATATTATCGAAGCCATTATTCAAAACGGTCTTGCTAAATATGTGGCGATTGATCTATTCGGACTAACAAGATTAAAAACTCAAAGGCAAAGGAAGGGATACATGAAATATTATTCCCTTTTGATTTCCTCTTGGATCCAAAAAGAAGATTATCCGATTTGGGGATTGAGGGATTTTATATATCTCTTCTCCAAAATTATGGAACCATTGAGTCATAGAATCGTTTTCCTGGGGAAAAATTTATCTTTTGATGATGGGTGTGAATGGGGTAGGGAAAAGTTGCTATCCATCTGGAAGGAGATATCCTCCCATTCGGAATTATTAGGGGATATTTTTCCAAGCCTGCTGCCTTTTCACTTGTACGAGGATAGTTCCGGAAGGATTAAAACGATCCCGACAGATATTGTTTATGATTATGGCTGTATTTACGAACATTGTATCAGATTTATTGTAAGGGTAATCCTTAAGGAATGCGAAGAAGCCATAACAGCCAATCGTCCCCTTTCATTGGATTTGAATCTCGAAAAACCGGTCTATCATAGCAAGGGGTGGAATAAGGCGCGATCAGTTCTTTATAACATAGGGAATAAAAACAAAGAGTAATTCCATGCGATATTTTCCACGCCAAATAATTTCCACATCCATCGATATCGATGTTACGGATGATTGTAATCTCCGTTGCGTTTATTGTTTCAAGGGACCCAAAACTCCTCGATATATTGAAATGAATACGGCTCGCGCAGCTGTGGATTGGGTTATCCGCGCTTCACGAAGCAATAATGAAATAAGCATAAATTTCATGGGAGGCGAACCCCTACTTTCCTGGCCACTCATCCGAGATCTGGTTCCCTGGGCAAGGAGGCGCGCTCATTCTTTTGGAAAAAGAGTCGGTTTTTCAATGACAGTAAACCTTACACTGATGAATGAAGAAATTCGTGAATATGTGGATCAAAACGGTTTTGGCGTTCTAATGTCGATTGACGGATGCCCTGAACTCCATGATAAACAACGTGTAGCCATAAAGCCAGAACATAAATTTAAAACTGTAGAGTATTGGGCTAAATCTCTTTTAAGAACACGCCCTCAATCCGACGCGCGAATGACTTTAATCCCCAAAAATGTATCTTTATTTTCAAGAAGTTTCGATTATCTTACCCGAGAAATCGGATTTATAAATGTTATGCCGGCAACGGCTGATTATTCGGATTGGAATGAGGATTTTCTTAAGGAATATAAACAACAAATGGAGATTATCATAGAGAATGTGGAGGAATCCTATCATAAAGCGCCGATATACAGTTTTAAAAATATCAGCTGGATGTTGAAAAAAGCCATACATCCACTGAAACAAGGAAAACGGATAGAAAAACGAGTCTCACCCTGCGGTGCCGGTTATAATTATCAGATGATCGATTTCAATGGCGATATCTGGCCCTGTCATAGGTTTGACGGAGCGATCCAATTACATGGATTGGAAAATGAAATGAAAATGGGTAATGTTTTCGGGGATTATTACAACGATAAACTGGCAAACGCCTTCCTGAATTTTAATTTCCAGGATCATCTCAAACCGGAATGCAAAACCTGCCCCATTTTATCGCAATGCGCCGGGGGATGTCCGGCTGCAAACCTTTATTATATGCGGGATATCTATACGCCCCACCCGAATTATTGTCGCTTGCGATGGATTGAGTATGAAGTAGCGGAAAAACTGTACGATCGCCTGAGTAAAAAGAATTGCGAGGCGTTTCTTAAAGATATGGCGACTCCCTTCAGTTGATCTTATATTGAGAAAATCTTCTCTTCCTGGATTTTCCTTTTCGAAGATCCCGCACCTTGAGCAAAACAAGAACATCTTCCTTGTGGCGGGGATTTTTCAGTTTCCGCTTCGATCTGATCAGGCTGTCCATATCGATCCAGTTAACCTTAACCTTGCCATAATAACCCTTAATCCTTTTTTTCCATGCGCTTTCAAAACGCACTCCAGGAATTTGAAGCATGAGGTCGATTCTGTTTGGAGGAAGCCCTATTTGCAGAATCTTATTCTTTTCTTTGGATGAAAGAAGATAAGGACATCCGAACTCAGCAAGAGCCTTGTTGGCTTTATGAATATTTTCAATGTTATTGCCAACCAGGATATCCATATCTTTCGTATATCGCGGTTTGGCGTGATAAATAAAGGCAAGTCCGCCAATGATCAGATACTCGACTTTGCGCTTTAAAAAAAGACGCAGGAGATCTTCAAAATCGGAAACAGTTTCCATCTTTAATCCTCTTCAGGGAGATTTTTGCGTTTGTTGCGCCCTTTAACTTTCTCAACGTCTTTTCTGAGGGCGGCGAAGGCGGAAAGGCGATCTTCCGGGGTTTGGCGAAGCCAGAATTCGAGGTCCCAATCCTCGGCTTCCTGGAAATCATTCGCTACATTTATCACCATTCTCTTTTTTCGTTCTTTTGCGCGGTTTGACATTTCGATTTTTCTCTACTGATAATAATAGAATCTTGTATAACGAAAATTCAAATTCCAATCAAGGAAATAACGTTGCTTTGAGAGGAATATCTTGACGAAACATCTCAAATACGGCACATGTTTTATATATTAATGAATCGTTATGGGAAAATGAAATGGGTGGAATAATGGAGATTATTAAATGACTAAAGAAACTCAGGATACCCCTC
>JAFGFK010000503.1 GCA_016931135.1 Candidatus Sumerlaeota bacterium
GCCATTTTTCCAATCCGAACTGGGGTTCGCCGATTCTGACCCGCGAGGAATCCTTATCATCTATTCCCAGAAAAACCACGTCGTGAATGACGCCGGCTTCCCATTGATATTTCTGAACCATCTCACGCTCTCCCGGAGTCGCTGGAATCCGGGGAACGCCCACAGTTATCAGAGCAGGGATGTTTTTTTCCACCAGTTCCTCCGCTGTCAACTTGACAATGGAAACGCGCAACCCGGGATTTTCTTTTGTCAATATCTTGAGGGCGCGGAAAAGTCCCAAACGATCCGTGCCTTTGCCTTCCTTCGTAAAGGCAAGACCCGCCACATTTGCCTCCGTGGTTACAATTCCATAATGACGAAGAAGCGTCACAGCAGCAGCGGCGCTGCATGTATCGCTGGAGGATTGAAGGCAAATACCGTTTTCATCTATGATGTTTTTATGGGACTTTGCCGGTTCGGAGAAAAAATCCCAGAATTAAAACGAGATTGAATATGATGTGAATCAACGGCATACGGAGTATCCAGATGCGCACAGCATATTTATATCAGGATTTGCAAAGCGCACCGTTTTTCAGGTGATAGATCATGCCCACCCTTGCGGCGAGATCAGGATTATGGGTAACGAGAATCAGGGTTTTGCCGCTCTGAACCGTGCGTTCCATGATCACGTCGAACACCTTGTCTCCGGTGGAGAGATCAAGGTTTCCGGTGGGTTCATCCGCAAGAACAAGCTCGGGATTATTGATCAGGGCGCGCGCCAGTGCGACCCGCTGCTGTTCGCCGCCTGAAAGTTTGGCGGGTCTGTGGGCGCTGCGTTCTTCGAGACCAACCTCTTTCAGTATCTGTTCGGCGCGTTGGCGTATTTCCTTGAAAGCCGCAGATTTGAAAGTGGGATGGAGAAGACTCCAGAGATGGGACAGGATGTTCATCCCGGAGCCATTCATCCGGATCATCCCCGGGATCATGACATTTTCCAGCGCAGTGAATTCAGGAAGGAGATGATGGAACTGATAGATGAAACCGATCTTTTTGTTCCGGAGATCAGCCAGGTTTTCACTGTTCATGGAGAGATACTCGACGCCTTCGAGGCTGATTTTCCCGGCGTCGGGGCGATCCAGGGCGCCCAGGATATGAAGAAGGGTGCTTTTTCCGGCGCCGGACGCCCCGATAATGGCAGCCGCCTCACCCTTTTTGATATCTATATTCACCCCTTTGAGCACCTCGAGAATCCGGGCGCCGCTCTTATAACATTTTGTCACGCCTTTTGCCGATAAGAGATTACTCATAACGAAGCGCCTCCACAGGGTCCATACGTGACGCCTGTACCGCAGGAATCACCGCTGCGATCATACACAATAGGAAGGAAGCCCCCACAATCAGGAAAATCGTTGCAGGCTTTATGAGAACCGGAAGGGTCTTGATCCCGTAAACGGCCGGAGGAAGACCATATTCTATTTTCTGGAGAATGAAACATAAGATCACGCCAAGCGCAACGCCCGAAGCCGTTCCGAATATCCCGATCGTGATCCCGTGAAGAAGAAAGATGCGCTTGATGTTTTTATTGCTTGCCCCCATGGATTTCAAGATTCCGATCTCGCGGGTTTTCTGGGTTGTCACCATAATCAGGGTTCCGATAATATTGAAGGAAGCCACAACCACGATCAAAAGAAGGATGATGAACATCACGACCTTTTCCAGTTTCAAAGCGTAAAAGAAATCCGGGCTGAGTTCCTTCCATGTGCGAACGCCGTAATAAGGCATGACTTCGCTGAAAATACTTTCCGCGTACTGGGTAACGCTCGCAGGCGATTCAACGCTCGCATGAACCAAATCCACTTCATCCTCCATGAGATAGATACGCTGCATGGTATCCAGGGATACGAAGCCAAAATTCGAATCGACGTCATAGAGCCCTGATTTGAAGATGCCGGACACCTTCAATTGATTGATCTTCGCCCAGGGTCCATTCGGGGTTTTCGCCAATTGCGTAATCGCATAAAGGGTATTTCGGCTGGGATTTTCCGGATCGACTCCGAGTCTCCTGGCAAGTTCGCTTCCCAGGATGATCTCCTTGTATTCCAGTTCGCCTTTTCCCATGATTATATCCTTGAGAATCGTAGAGACCTTTCGCTCGCGGATCGGATCGATGCCCAGAATCAAGGCGCCGAGTTTCTGGGTTTCGATGCCGGTGGTGCGCTGAAGAAATGCCTGGCGCCTTATCAGGGGGGCAACGGCGACAACGCCTGGAACGGATTCCACCTTTTTGACAAGTTCGCCGTAATCCTTGATTCCTCCGGGATATGTTGGAAGAATTTCCAGGTGGGCATAAGCGCCTGTCATTTTATCGATAAGCGTGGCGTCGAATCCATCCATCACCGCGATAACCGTGATCAGGGCTGCAACGCCCACCATAACGCCCAGAACGGAAATCACGGTGATAATGGAAACCAGGGCTTTGTTTTCCCTGGATAACAGATAACGCCTGGATATGTAATTTTCGAATAACAAATATTTAACCTCATGTCTATCTATTTATCTCAAGATGTTAATCCCGAATAATGCGTGGGTTGTTGGTCGTTTGTTGATTGTTGACATCTTGCAACCCACAACCCGCAACCTGCATTTTATTCAATATCCTGTTCCTCCTTTGTGCGGCCTGTTTCGGGGCGAAGGATCGGGAACAGGATCGCATCGCGTATGGAGGAGGCGTCCGTGCAAAGCATGGTCAGACGATCCATGCCCACGCCGAGGCCGCTTGCCGGCGGCATGCCATATTCCAGGGCGCGGATGTAATCCTCATCGATGCACATTGCCTCCTGGTCGCCTTTTTCCCTGCGCCGCGCCTGTTCCTCGAATAAAGTCAGCTGTTCCTCCGGATCATTCAACTCAGAATACGCATTAGCCGTTTCCAGCTTCCCAACGAAAAACTCGAACCGCTCGGCGACTAGCGGATCACCCGGTTTACTCTTGGCGAGAGGGCTTTTCTCCTTCGGAAATTCCATGATGAAAGTCGGCTGTATAAGGGTTGGCTCCACTTTTTCTTCAAAAAGCGCCAGGATCAATTCCGCCGTGGTTTTATCCTTGAGCGCCCCCTCGCTTTCATGAAGATTTCCTTTCACCTTTCCCACAACAGACTCCAGGGATTCACCCCAGGAGAGTTCCAAGCCAGTGATGGATTTGATCGCCTCGAGCATGGTCATACGTTTCCATCCCCCCGGGGGATTCAGATCGATCTCGTCTCCCTGGTACGTGATTTTGGTTGTTCCAAGAACCTCGCGTACGATAGATTTGATCATATCTTCAACAAGAGCCGCCGTGTCTCTGTAATCCCATCCAGCCGTATAAAGTTCCAGCATGGTGAATTCAGGATTGTGCCGTACAGAAAGCCCTTCATTCCTGAAGTTCCGGTTGATTTCATATATCTTGTCGAATCCTCCTACAACGAGGCGTTTCAGGTATAATTCCGGCGCGATGCGCAGATACAGGGGAATCCCAAGGGCGTTATGAAAGGTGACGAACGGCTTTGCGAGCGCCCCGCCAGGGATCGGCTGCATCATGGGCGTTTCAACTTCCATGTAACCTTTGCCATCCAGGTAACGGCGACAGGAGCTGATGATTTTGCTGCGAAGTTCAAAGGATTTCCGCGTTTCCAGGTTCACGATCAGATCGACATATCTCTGGCGGTATCTGGTGTCCGTATCGCGAAGTCCATGCCATTTTTCAGGAAGGGGACGCACGCTTTTGGTCAGAAGGATCAATTGCCGCGCCAGGATCGTAGTCTCGCCGGTTTTGGTACGAAACACAATGCCTTCGATACCCACAATATCCCCCGAATCAATAAAATCCCTGAAGAGATCGAACTGATCATCCGGCAGTTCGCCTTTCTTGATAAATATCTGGATTTTGCCTTTGGAATCCTGGATATGGAAGAAGGCGGCCTTACCGAATGTGCGGATCGTGAGAATTCTGCCGGAGACCGTAAGTTTTTCCTCAGAGGCAATCCATGTATCGGCATTTTGCAGAACATCCGTTGAATAGCAGCCGGGAATGAACCGGTTCACAAAAGGATTGATGTTCTTTTCCCTCAAACTGGCGAGCTTATTATAGCGATTCTGTATAAGTTCCGTTTTTTCAAGCATTTGAATTCCTTCCACTAAAACTCAAATATTTCAACCATCGTTTCGGGTTTGAATAAAAAGGTGAAGGATGTTAGATGCGGAAAAAGAAAAGTGTCAAGATTTAACCCAAAAAATGCAATACCCAATCCACAGGGGGCGCATGTCTGAAAACTCTTGAGAATTCAAGGAATGTAATAATCAGCGATGCAAGGGTATTCTACATCGGATTCAAATCCAGTTCATTTGCGAAATGGCAGCGGGATCGCCTGCCATCTCCGACTTCAAGAAGAGCCAGATCTTCTTTCCTGCATATATCCTGCGCGAATCTGCGCAGGCGATGAAAAAGGCGTGGATCATGAATAAAAATACAAATTAAGGTTATCCCCTCCAACTAGACCAAACCTAGGTTGAAAATTAGTTAATTTCTTGAGATTGCTGACATTTGGGAAATGTTCCAATTCAAGGATTTTGAGGTGAATCCGCTTTTTATCAGTTTTACTAATCCCTTTCAAATCATTTATAGCACTTTTTCTTATATTAATGTTCATTTGCCAGATACTCGGAATAGGGGATGCTTTCTTCTCCTCTTGTTTTTGCGAGGAGTTTTAAATCTTCAATATCCTCCTGCAACATTATTTCAACGCCCTCGTTTTCCAGATGTTTCAAAAACCATAATATCCTATCTTTTGTATCTTCATCCCTTATCGTTATTGTTACTGTTTTCATCTTCATCCTCCAGATATTAAAAAAATAATGAATGAAATCTCCCTTTATCGACTGAAATTTTCAATGAATCATCGTAAAAGGGATCATAGTAATTCCCGGTTCGATGAGTCAATATGATTTGCGATTTAATTAAGAAAAAAATATTTCGGTTTATTGATAGTAATATTTTCCTTTAGTTCCTTTCGTTCCAGATTCAAATATTCTTATTCGCGAATTCATTGAAATAAATCTCATCAGTTTGACAATATTTGAGTTGTGTTTATGTATCATAAGTATATATCTCACGAATATTTATTGGAAGGAACAAATCAATGCAAAATTTCGATATTGCCGCATATTACTGGCCTGCTTACCACGATGAACCGCTCTGGAGGCGCTTCATGCCTGATGGCGAAGGGGAATGGCAAACCATTAAGAAATCCATTCCGAAATTCGAAGGGCATTATCAACCGAGAATCCCGCTCTGGGGATACCAGGATGAGGCGGATCCCAAAGTTATGAAACAAAAGATCAATGCTGCAGCGA
>JAFGFK010000504.1 GCA_016931135.1 Candidatus Sumerlaeota bacterium
CGCCTAAAGCGTGATAACTTCGACGCGACAAGAAATATACAATGAAAAATTTAGGTATAAAAATCAATATACGAAGGGAAGAGTTCGAGTCATGCCGGAATTTCAATACAAGGCGTTAAATAGCGACAGCGCCCTATCTGAGGGTCGCGTTACAGCCGCCGGCCGCCAGGAGGCGTTTCACAAATTGGAGACGATGGGATTGAATCCCATCAGACTCGAGGAAAATTCCGCAAAGGTTGAATTGCAAACTTCCCGGTTTGCTTTTGAGTGGCGTCCGAAAAAGGTCTCATCCCGCGACCTCGAACGCTTTACAAGGCAGTTATCGAGTCTCCTGGCGGCCGGCGTATCCCTCAGCCGTGCGTTGCATATCATCCAGCGGGAATCGGCTTCCCGAGCCGCCCGGGATAAATGGAAGGAAATCTACGAGCTGGTGATAGACGGTTCCTCCCTTGCCGATGCGATGCGAAGATCGCCGGGCGCCTTTCCCGGCGTATATATTGCCATGGTTCAAGCGGGAGAAACCGGCGGATTCCTGGATCTGGTTCTGGGGCAGATCGCCGATTTCCAGGCGAGAGAAAAGGATTTGAAATCCAGGACCATATCCGCCCTGATCTATCCTCTGGTTCTGATGACCCTGGCGCTATCCGCGCTTGTTTTTCTGCTCGTGTTTTTCATTCCGCGGTTTCAGAAGATTTTTGAAGGCTTTGGGGCGTCTCTCCCCTTGATCACCCGATTGATCGTCAGCGCAAGCGGAATTCTGATCCACTATGGACCTTATGTATTGATCCTGGGAGGCGTGGGCGTTCTCATCATCAGGAAGTGGTTTCAATCGGAAACGGGAAGGCGCGCATGGCAGCGATGGCTATTGAAGACGCCTGTAGCGGGTCCTCTCGTTGCCCGGTTCGCCATGACGAGATTCTGTCGAATGCTGGGCGCGCTTGTCGGCGCAGGGGTGCCGCTGATCAACGCGCTGCGCGTGGCGCGGGAATCCATCGGGAATCAGACCCTGATCGACGCTGTCACTAATTCCATTGAACGGATTCGCGAGGGGGACAGCCTGGCTGCCAGTTTATCGGGATGCAAAGAGCTGTTTCCGGGATCGGTCATAGAGATGATCGCCGTTGCGGAAGAAAGCGGACGCCTGGAGCGCGAGCTGATCAGGATCGCTTCTGAAACGGAACAGGATCTGGACAGGCGGCTCAGAACCGCAGTGTCCCTTACGGAACCGGTGATGCTGTTCGTCATGGCGGGATTCATCGGAACGATTTTTGTGGGGATGGTCATTCCCATATTCACCATACAAGACTACATCAAATAAGGAGCAAGGGCAATGTCGGAAAAAATAAAAAAAGTCGGGAAAAAAGGCGGAAGATATCAGGGAAGTCAGAAAGGATTCACGCTGATCGAGATGCTGCTTGTTCTGGTGATCCTGGGAACCCTTGCCGCGATTGTCATACCCAAGTTTGCCGGAAGGAGCGAACAAGCCCGGATCACGGCGGCGGAAACGCAAATATCGAATTTCGAAACATCCCTGGACGCCTTCGAGGTCGATAACGGCTATTATCCGGAGGGCGATGAAGGGCTGATCGAGCTGCTGGAACAACCCGAGAACGCCAAAAACTGGAAGGGTCCCTATCTCAAACACAGCATCCCCCTCGATCCCTGGGGGAACGCCTATATTTACGAATGCCCCGGATCGAACAACGAGAATGGATACGACCTCATGTCCATGGGTCCGGATGGACAAAAGGGAACAGAGGACGATATTGCAAACTGGGAAATTAATTGACGGAAGATGAGAAAACTTGGAACAACGGAAGGATTCACCCTTATCGAGCTGATCTGCGTACTGGCTATCCTCGCCACTATAATCACAGTATCCGCTCCCTCGCTTGGGGGATTTTTCAGAGGGCGCTCCTTAACGGAGGAATCACGGCGGTTTCTCGCGGTGACGCGATATGCGAGGTCCGACGCCATTTCGCGCTCCGTTCCGGTCGAATTGTGGATAGATAGTTATTCGGGGAGTTACGGCGTGCGTCGCATGATAAACTATGGCGAGGGGGATGAAAAATCGCTGGAATATCAACTTGACGAAAATCTTGAATTCGAGTTGGATGCCGAGGATATGGATGAAGAGGGAAATGCGGCTCTGGTTTTTCAACCGGACGGGTTCATGGATCAGGAGAATCCCGAGGAGATCGTTATCCGGAAAAACGACGCCGAAAAAACGGTATTCGAGAAATCCATTTCCGGCATGGAATACATGATCGAGGATGAAGAAGAGAATGAATAAAATTTCGTTCCATATTTTTACCATGCAAAGGGGATTTACTTTTGTCGAAATCCTGGCAGCCATGCTGTTCATGGCAATCATCATTCCCGTGGTGATTCATGGAATGACCATAGCCAACCGTGCGGGAATCGCAGCGGAACGCAAACGCCTCGCGGCGGAAATGGCTGACAGGAAACTGACCGAGATATTGTTGGAGGAATCATGGAGGGATGGGGACCAGGAAGGGACGTTTGAAGAAACGGATGAAAACGGGGGATCATATTCTTTGTACAGATGGAGCCTGGAAACAAACGCCTGGGAGGAAGACGCGATGCGCCTGGTTACGACGCATGTTTTCTATAAAGTACAGGATCGGGAATATTCGGTCTCACTAAGCGCCCTTGCCCCTGAGGAGGAGACGTCAACGGAATGACAGTTCCTGTTCTTCATAAATATAAATGTAACAGGCGGGGATTTACGTTGCTCGAGATTCTGGCATCCACGTTCATATCCGCCATACTCCTAAGTTCCCTTTATACCGTGTTTCACGGCGCGTTGAAACTGCGTGAAAAGACTTATGCGCAATTGGAATCCGGGCTGCCCGGATCATACATCGGCATGATCCTGAGGCGCGATATAGTCAACATGGCGCCTCCCACGGGGATTCTCGCGGGAGCCGTGATCGGGGAAACGAATGAAGTCGAGGGATATCGCCAGGATCGGATGGAATTCTTCGCCACTTCTGGAATAATCAACAAGGACGATCCCTGGGGCGATATTCTGAAGGTGGAATATTTCCTCCAGGAAACCGAAGAAGAACTGGAAGAACAGGAGGGATTGAACCTTGTGAGAGGAGTAACCAGGAATCTTCTTTCGCCCATCGCGGAAGAACCTGAGGAGACTATCCTTCTCGAGGGCGTACAATCTCTGGAAATCACATATTTCGACGGCGCGACATGGCAGGACTCCTGGGATTCGACCGTCGTTGAGAATGAAGCGCCCCGGGCGGTACGTATCCGAATGGATTTCGCTCCGATAAAAGAAAGAGAGAGCGTCAAAGCGCCGCTGGAGTTTACATTCGAAATTTCGACCCAAGGCGCGTCAACGCCATGAGAAAAATATGAAACGAATGGATTACATAAACTCATCTGGAAAGAAATTTTCACGGCGCGGCGCTGTTTTGATCATCGTCATGGTCATTTCGCTGTGCCTGGTCACCATCGCTTTGTACTTCGGGGATTCCATGCTTCTGGAATACCGGGCTGCCGATAATGTCGTGGAAGGTTATGAGGCGTCCCAGGCAATCGAGGGCGCAAGGCGATATATTCAGTTCATCCTCAAGAACTCGGAAGATCTAGGATACATCCCCGATCCGGAGTCATATAAATCAGAGAAGGTCAAAATAGGAAACGCCTCGTTCTGGTTTGTGGGGCGCCCTGGCGGGGAGACGTCGGAAGATGAAAAACCCGCCTTCGGGATGGTATGCGAATCATCCAGGCTGAATCTCAATACCGCCACCCGGGAAATGCTGGAGGGACTTCCGGGAATGACCTCAACTCTTGCAGCAGCCATTATCGACTGGCGGGATACGAATATGGAACTCTCTCCGGGAGGAGCGGAATCCCAGCATTACCTCCTGCTTGACAATCCCTATAACTGCAAGGATGGGGCATTCGAAACCGTGGAGGAACTCCGGCTGGTGATGGATGCGGAGTGGGATGTCCTTTACGGCGAGGATACGAACCAGAACGGGATTCTGGATGCGAACGAAAACGATGGCGACAAATCGCCACCGGATGATAATGCGGATGGAATTCTGGATGCGGGAATCATCGAATATCTGACAGCGTATTCCAGAGAGCCGAACCAGAGAAGCGACGGTTCCCCCCGAATCAACGTCAGAACGCAGCGCCAGGAACTCAGGGATTTGCTCCGTAATACATTTGGCGAGGAACGGGCGAACCAGATCGAGCAGGCGACAGGAGGAAATACGCAAAACGTGCGGAGCGTTCTCGAATATTATATCATCAGTCGGATGACGGCCGCTGAATTCGCCCAGATCGAAGACGCCTTGACGGTTTCCAATGAGCAGACCATTCCCGGGCGCGTCAATGTGAATACAGCGCCTTCAGAGGTTCTTGCCTGCCTTCCGGGTATGGATGAGGGAACTGCGGAGAAAGTGGTTTCCGCGCGTACGCAAAAATCACTGGATGACATGAAATCCCTGGCATGGGTGGCTGATGTATTGGAAAGGGAACAATGCATCGAAGCGGGGCCCTATCTGACAACGCGATGTTACCAGTTCCGTGCGGATATATCCGCGGTGGGATTGAACGGGCGCGGGTATCGCCGCGATCTCCTTGTTTTTGATACAAGGGGCGGTGAGCCGCGCGTGGTTTATCGGCGCGATCTGGCGCGAGCGGGATGGGCTCTTGGTTCGAAAATCCGGAAGGAATATCTTCAGCGAGAGAGAAAAGAAGAATGAAACTGGGAATTACAAAACATAATTCCCTTCTGGGGATAACCATCGAGGGCGGAATCCTTTCCGTAGTGGAAATTGCATCGGAACGGGACAAATGGGAGGTAATACGCAGCCTCCGGGAGCCGTTATCGCAGAATATCCTCTCCGGGAATCCGGAGCTGGTGGGAGCGGAGATCCGTAAACATCTGGATAACGCCGGCATCAGGGAAAAATACTGCGTTGTTTGTCTTCCCCTTTCCTGGGTTTATTCTCTTCAATTGGAATTACCCCCCGAATTATCGGAACAGGATAGAGATAGTTACATTCATCTTCAGGCGGAACGCGGGTTCCCGTTTGCCCCCGAAGACCTCATATTGTCGATTTCTCATTTCAGAAATACAGAAGGGAAAGACCGCGCTACGTTGTCTGCGGCGCCTGTTCAACATATCCGGAACCTGCAGAAAGTATTGAAGGCAGCGGGGCTCAACCCGAAAAGCATGACCCTCGGGGTCTCTTCCCTGGCGAAATTTTCCAACGCTTCCCGCGAGATGTCGCTTTTATACCATAGCGATGGAATTGACATGGGAATATTCATCGACGGCTCCCCAATATCCATGCGATCCTTCAGCGGGGCTGTTCATAATGACGAAAATTCCGTAGCGATCGATACGGGGAGCTTGATTCGGGAATTACGAATCACGTTGGGAAGCCTGCCTTCTGAAATACGAAAAGGGATAAACGCGATAACCATTTACAGCGATCATCCGGGGGAAGACATCCTTCTGGAGGATGAGATAAAGGCGATTTCCCGGTTGGGTATGAAGGTCAAAATGGATGAAACGACTTTTCAGGGCATGAAGATGAAGGCGGGCGTATCGCCCTGCGCGTTCGCCGCTGCGAGGAACCATATTTCAGGAAAACCGCCTGACTTTGAATTTTTACAACCCACCCAGGGTAGAATCAAAAAGATAATGGGGCGGGTTTCCGCACGCAGGTTCTTCTGGCTTGCCATATCTTCGGCAACCGTTGTCTTTTTGATCTTTCTGGCATCGTTCATTCAATACCAGTATCTGGCGAGCCTTCGGCGTAAATGGAAAATCATGGAACCGGAAGTAAAGAAAGTCGAATTTCTCAAGGATCAACTCAGAAAATATCGCCCGTGGCATGATGATTCCGTTCACAGCCTGACGCTTCTGCGGGATATAACCAGCTCCTTTCCGGAAAGAGGAGATGTGTGGGTGAAGTCCCTGGAAATCCGGAATCTATCCGAGGCGCAGTTCTCGGGGGAAGCGCGCAATAACAAGGCGTGGCTGGAGACGCTTTCCAAACTGAGAAAAAATTCAACCATAGAAGACTTGAAGGTTTTACAGGTAAAAGAAGGAGAAGGGCTGATTCAATTCTCTGTCAAATTCATCTGGAAGGGGCTGTCCAATGGATCTTAAAAAACGCGAGCGGATTCTGATCCTTGTTACCCTGGCGTGCATTGTTCTTCTAACCGGAGATCGTTTTATTCTGACGCCCCTGGGGAAGACATGGAAGAAACGTTCGGAAGAAATCGCCCTTTTGAAAAAGGACTTAGGAAATGGAGAGATACTCCTTGAGCGTAAGGAAGACATCCGGGACAGATGGGCAAAAATGAAGGAATCGGGTTTTTCCAGCGATTCGTCCGATGCGGAGGATAAAATTCTGATGCGCGTTCATGATTGGGCGGTGAAAAGCGGTTTGACGCTGAATTCCCTGAGGCCTCGATGGGTGGAAACCGGGGGCAATGAAAGGAATCTGGAATTTCGTCTTTCCGGCGCGGGAAGCCTGGAAGCGATATCGCGTTTCCTGTTTGAGTTGGAAAGAGATGCGCTTCCCTTGAGCCTGGAAGATTTCGGGATATCGGTTCGCGATAAACAAAACAGGTCTATGGATTTCACGGCGCGGTTTACAAGTCTGATATTGAAGGAAACCGACTCATGAAACGGACGTTCAAAATAGAGATGGCGCTGCTCATCCTGATGTCATTCGCGGGATTGTCCGCTTTTGGAGAAACGCAGGAAAAGGGACGTTTTGAGGAATTCCGCATCATCTGGGAGAGGAATATCTTCGATCCATCCCGGCGGGAGCCCCAAAGGGAAGTCCGGACTCCCCGGAAAGAGGAAACAAAGCCCGAAGAGCATATTCGCCTCCTGGGAGCGCTTCTGAATGGAAAGGACGCCAACGTATTTTTCGAAGGCTCTTCATCCTCCTATAACGGGGAGTGGAAACGAGGAGATGTCATTGCGGGGTTCCGGATTTCGCAGGTTCAAACCAATGGAGTGGTTCTTGAAAAAAAAGATCAGAAAATCGATTTGCCGGTGGGATCGGTTATCATAAGGACTGAGGGCGACGCATGGCGCATCGGCGACTCTTCGGAGTCTTTCGCCACAATACCTGAAAAGGAAAAATCTTCGAACGCCATTTCAAAAGATGCGGGGACCAACGATATTTTGAAAAGACTCATGGAACGAAGAAGACAGGAGACTGGTCAATGAAAAGCATGAAATGTATGACGGTTTTCATAATGGTTCTGGCGCTTTTATGGGTAGGAATTCCGCGCCTTCTCTCTTCTCAGGATTCCCCCAGTTCGGATACCCTGATTCTTGAGATGGATGAAGGGGAGGCTATGGAATCCGGGGAAGGCTTGCGATTCAATTTCCGGGGGGCGCCTCTCGATTCCGTGCTCGATTACATGAGCCGCGCAGCGGGTTTTGTCATCGTAAGGGAAACGAGCGTTTCCGGGCGCGTGGATGTGGTAAGCCATCAGCCCGTTTCCGAAGATGAAGCCGTCGATTTGCTCAATACAATATTGAACAAGGAAGGATACGCAGCTATCCGAAACGGACGCATTCTGACCATTGTGAAGAGAGATGACGCGGCGAGGAGCAATATTCCCGTCAAATCGGGAAGGGATCCGGAGGAAATCCCCCCTACGGATGCAATGGTGACTCAGATTATCCCTGTGCGATATACGAACGCCGCCAAACTGGTGGATAACATCAAGCCCCTCCTTCCCAGCTATGCCATTATTTCGGCGAATGAAAGCAGCAACGCCATCATCCTCACCGATACGCAATCCCATATCCGGCGCATGGCGGAAGTCATCAAAGCCCTGGATACCTCCATATCGGACATTTCGACTCTTCGCGTATTCATGTTGAGATACAGCGATGCGGCGGATGTCGCCAAAATTGTAAACGATCTTTTCAAGGCGACGACAACGAGTCAGGATCGTTCCCGGGATTTCCGCCCTCCCTTTTTTGACAGGGGAAGAGACCGCAACTCAGAATCCTCCTCCCGGGCAAACAGCGAGGCTCTCCAGGCATCCTCCCGCGTCGTCGCCGTAGCGGATGAAAATACCAATTCCGTTGTGGTCAGCGCCCCGGAAGAAGTGATGCCCACTATCGAAAATCTTATCAGCCACATTGACGTTACAAGCCAGGAAATCACGGAGGTTCGGGTTTTCACCCTCAAATATGCGGATGCTCAGGAGATGACGAATATTATCACAAACATCTTCCGGGATCAGAATATCACGGCGCAGGCTCGTTCATCAGCAAGAACGGGCTTCTTCGGACGATTCACGCAGAACCAGGCAAGTCAGCAAGCCAGCCAGAGAAAAAAAGAGGAAAATACGGTGCTGGTGAGGCCGGATACCCGCACGAATTCCGTCGTGGTGAGCGCATCGAGCGATGTGATGCTGCAGATTGCGGAGGTCATCAACCAGCTGGACGCCAATCCGGCAAGGGAAAAGAAGGTTCATGTCTATTCCCTGAAAAACGCCGATGCGGCGACGGTTGCCGATAAATTGAAACAATTATTTCCCGAACAGACAACCACGCAGAGAACCGGCGCCCAGAGCGGCGCGACCACGCGCAATACAAGTACAAGCAACAGAACCACAGGCGCAAGCAGTAGAAATACAGGTTCATCATCTCAAAGAAGGTAAATGAAAATATAAACTGGATAAGCAAGGAGAAGCCCATGCGAAAAACAAAGACATCTGTTTTAACGATTATGATATTCCTCGGTCTTTATATTGGATGTTATGCGCAACCACCCCAGAGCCCCCCTGCGGCGGAATCGAGCGCCCCTGCGGCTGCGGACGCCTCTGGAAGCGGTTATGGAGCCGCCATGATAGGCGGCGCAACCATCCAGTACGATGAGGATACGGGTTCCCTGATTGTCATAGCGGATGATGAAACGAACGAGCAAATCGGGAAGATTCTGGAGAACCTCGATAAACCCGTGCCCCAGGTTCTCATCAAGGTTCTCTTCCTCGAAGTGACGCATACCAGTGGTTATGACATTGGTTTGGAAGCCTCTCACACGAATGATGATTTTGGGAGAACGGATACCATGGAGACCATCTTTGGTTTGGCAAAGGAAACGCGGGGCGGTTTTTACAAGATTCTGGATAACGATCTGGAGGTCGTCATCCGCGCCATGGCGGAAAAAACAAAACTCGAGGTTCTCTCCCGCCCTTCGGTTCTGGCGCGAAACAACCAGGAGGCGACCATCACGGTAGGACAGGAGGTTCCCTTTATCCGAAACAGCCGGATAACGGATAACGGCGATACGATCAATACCATTGAGTATGAGGACATCGGCATCATTCTCAGCGTAACCCCCCACATCACCCCGGAAAAGCTGGTGGAACTGGAGGTCGTGCCGGAAATATCGACTTTGACCGGAGAAACGGTTCCGATCTCTGAAACGGTCAATGCCCGCGTGATTGCGAAGCGTTCCGCAGAAACGCGCATCGTAGTAGAAGATGGCAGGACAGTTGTCATCGGCGGCATGATGGAAGACAACCTTACCGAAACGAGAACCCAGATTCCGATCCTCGGGGACATCCCGATCCTGGGGATGCTTTTCAGCCGGAAAATCAAAGAGAAATCAAAAACCGAGCTCCTGATCTTTCTTACGCCCCAGGTGGTGGAAACAGGGCAGGCATTGCGGGATGTTTCTGTTGCGGAAAACAATAAAACCGAACTGGCGCCCAAGGCGTTCAGCAATAACCAGATTGACAAATACATCGACAATCTGAATTAATATCAGCGTAAAATTGAATTGTTACATATAAGCGAATTTTACAGGGAGATAAACTAAAAACTTGAATCCCCAAAAACGCAGCTTAAGAATATATCTACTACTGATCCTGGTATGGATTTTTGTATGCCTATGGCAGATTCTGGAGCATTCCCATACGCGGCAAAAAGCGCGCGAGACTTTTTTGGACAGGGCGAGGGACATCTCTTCATCCATCAGCGTTGTCATCCGTTCCATGTCGCGCTTCGGCTTCGTATCCGAGGATCGATTGGAGGCGTCCCTGGGAGAACTGGTGCAGTCAAAGGAGCTCATTGGCGTTGCGCTCCTCAACGCATCGGGGAAGGTCGTCGCCTCTGCAGGTGAAAAAATCGAGATTCCCGCAGGTCAATTGCCCGGCAAAAAAGACGCATGGCGCAGCGATTCGGTCACCATAACCAATATCGTTGACCTCGGGGTCAACACGCTCGATGGAAGAACCTCAAGCGCCCTGCCGATCATCATGGAGCGTTTCCCCCCTCCCCCGCCACCCGAAGACGGCGCGACAACGCGCACCTGGAGGAGCACGCGAACGCGCCACACGGATGGAGAGAGATCGCGATCCCCGCGTCCCTTCCGCCGTCCCCCGTGGTTGAGCAAAAAAGAGTATGATGATCTCCTCGAAAAAAGGGGGCTGCACGGTTTTGTCCTCAAGATGGCGGCGGACGCCTACAGAACGGAATGTTCGAGGGATCTCTGGCTCCGTATGATTGTGATGATCGTCGCCCTGTTCGCCGCCCTTGGCATCGGCGCCGCATGGCGGAGCTTCGAGAGATCGGAAAATCTCCGCATCCGGCTGGTCAAGGCGACAGAAATGAACAAACACCTGAAGGAATTGAACCTTGCCGCTGCCGGACTTGCCCATGAAACGCGCAATCCGCTCAACCTGGTAAGAGGACAAGCCCAGATCATCCTGCGCAATCCGGCAATACAGGGAGAAATCCGAAACCAGGCGCTCCGCATCGTGGAAGAGGTGGACCGCATCACAAACCGCTTGAGCCAGTTCATCGATTATTCCAAACCGACCACGCCCCGCCCGGTGCCGGTCAAACTCTCCGATGTCATTCACGATGTGGAACGCGCCCTTTCCAGCGATATGGAGGAAAAGGCGATCCGGTTTATTCTCAAGGGACCCGATCTTACCATCGAGGCGGATGAAGCCCTTCTCCGCCAGGCGCTTTTCAACCTTGTGCTGAACGCCATCCAGGCGGTTGAAAGAGATGGGCTGATCGAGTTCCTCATCGAGGAACCGTACCAGGGAGAAACAAGGATCAGCGTCAGAGACAATGGAACCGGCATAAATCCCGAACACAGGGAAGACGTGTTCCGTCCCTATTTCACAACGCGCAAAGGGGGAACGGGTTTGGGACTTGCGATTGTTCAACGCATCGTTCAGGCGCACAAATGGGAGATCGAACACAAACCGGCGGATGATAAGGGAACCATATTCATCATCTTCGGCATTAAAATACTCAGGGCGTAAATATGACAAAATCGAATTTATACAAGGACAAAATTCTTCTTGTAGTAGATGACGATGGGGGGCAGCGCAGCCTGCTTCAGTCGTTTCTATCGAGCGAGGGGTTTTCGGTATTGACCGCTTCTTCAGGAGAAGAGGCGTTGAAAATTCTCGACAGCCGCGATGTGTCGATGATGATAACCGATGTGCGGATGCCGGGGATTTCAGGCCTGGAACTCCTGAATCAAATCCGCAGGGAGAAATCCGATCTGCCGGTTCTGATGGTGACCGCATTTCCGGATATCCGCGACGCCGTGGGGGCGGTTAAGGGCGGAGCGGTAAATTACCTCCAGAAACCCATCGACCTCGATGAACTGCTGGAATCGGCGCTAAACAGCCTGGGAATGGAACTATCAAAGAAACAGGGGGAAATCGGGGAGCTGCTTCTGCCGGAGGGAATGATCGCGGCAAGTTCCCAGATTCGGGAGGTGTTCCGCGAGGCGATATTCGTGGCGCAATCGGAATCGCGCATACTCATCACCGGAGAGAGCGGAACGGGAAAGGAACTCGTTGCGGATCTGATCCATATCAAAAGCCCCAGGGCAAACGGACCCCTTGTCAAGATCAACTGCGCCGCCATCCCGGAGACCCTGCTGGAAAGCGAGCTGTTCGGACATGAGAAGGGAGCGTTCACAGGCGCGGTAAATCGCAGGATCGGGCGGTTCGAAGAGGCGAACGGCGGCACCATCATGCTCGATGAAATCGGGGAAATGTCGCCTGCGCTTCAAACCAAGCTTTTGAGAATCACGCAGGATGGAACCTTTTACCGGGTGGGATCGAACCAGGAACAAAAGACCAATGTTCGCATCCTTGCCTCCACGAACCGGAACCTGGAGAAAGAGGTAGAGAACGGGAAATTCCGCGAGGACCTTTTTTACCGTTTGAACGTGTTTGAAATATACGTACCGGCGCTTCGGGAAAGACCGGATGACATTCTCCCCCTTGCCGAATTTTTCGCGGGAAAATTCAGCGGGGAAAAACCCCGCTTTTCCGTTTCCGTGATATCCTGCCTGAAGATGTATCCCTGGCCCGGGAATGTGCGCGAGCTCAGAAACGCCATGGAACGGGCGTGCCTGATCTCCCGCGGGGGCATCATTCTACCCGAACATCTCCCCCACAGGATCAAGAAAACCCTGGAAGAACACCCCGCGGAAGGCGAAGATACATCAGGCGGAGAAACCATGGAGGACATGGAACGCAGCGTGATTCTCAAGACGCTGCGCGATAATGAATATAACAGAACGCTCACCGCGAGGCAATTAGGAATCAGCCGCCGCGCCCTTCTGTACAAGATAAAACGGTACAGGGAACAGGGATATGCCGTTGAGCCGGAACCTGGGAAAATGTAAAGCGTATCAGTCATGAGTGGGAATCAAAAGATAAAATCGAATAGAAAATTTCGTATTAGAAGGGCGATTCGACTTCTCGCGATTTCAACAGGCGTTATCCTGATCTTTTTTTTCGTGATGCGAATTTATAAAATGGCTTACCAATTTATATACGACAAAAAAACCTCACCGATAATCTTTTCCATGGAAGATATCACGGCTTTTGTGGATTCGAACCGGGATGCAAAAGTGACGCCGGCGGAGTCGATTTTACTTGATTCGCTCCGAAAGGATCTTGAACTGGCGAAAAAAGATAAAAAAAGAATGTTCATTTCCATTGGACATCTCAGCCCGGATCAATGGATTAAATTTAAATCATGGGATGACCTGATTCTGTATTGCAAGTGGTTTCATGGCTTTCAGAATACGCATGTTGAAAAGTCATTTTATAATATCAAGGAACCGACATATTGTTGGGAAGGCTTTGGAGCGTATTTTGAAATAGATGGGGAGAGAAACTTGAAGGCGCTTTGGATTTACAGGAACAGCCGTTTTGCGGTTTTCTGTAATCATTCCATCCAGCGTCTCCTGAAATATTTCATCTCTTATGACGCCTATATGAATTTAGCGGGATATTTCATTGACAAGAATTTCATCTGGCAACGCATCCCTTCGATTGTTCTCGATGAAAAATTAAACAAAGGGAAGGATTCAAAGTTGAAGACGTCAAAAGGAGATGATTATGCCACAACCCCGACAATCTTTCTTCCTTGGAACTTTGCAGACAGATTCGATCGTTTTAAAGAATTGAAGTCTTTGAAAAGACATGCATGGGACTTATTATCTGATATTCAGCGGGAACTTGATAAGGAGTATATACCTGAAGCAGAGAAAATGGCGTTGAAGCAGATTGTCAGTGATATGAGCCAAGCAAAAACGCCAATTCATCTTCATTCTGTTATAATGAAGCATCTTGATAAAATTAAAAAGAGCCCTTGTGAAATAGAAAAGCTTCGTTTTGACGTTAAAAACCTTTTCACAGCCATTTACGGGGAAATGATCAACACAGAGAAGGATAATGCGAAACCTTCTTATATGGAGGATGCATTGTTTTATTATGCTGTAATGAAATCGGGGGAAAAGGAAAACGCCGCAGAAATTATCGAAACGCTGGACAGGCTCGAGCGGGATTTCCCCCATACTCATTACCTTTCCAGTTCCTTCCTATACAAGGCTGACGCCTACGCTTTTCTGGCTGAGGACGCTTATTGCGGAAATCCACAGTATAACATCCACCTGGAAGCGGCTATTCAATATTATCTGAAGGCTTTCGAGTATATCGACAAGGCGATCGAGCATCTTTCAAAGAAGGGAGACGCTGTTTTGGATGGCTTTCACTACCAATCCGGCAACATACTTACAGACAGATTGATCAACGGCAGTTCTCTTAAAGCCGCAATCCTGATGCGCTCCAGGATTGCATCGCAAATTCAAGACAGTAAAATAAAAACCGCAGGCATATTGGACGATTACTTGAACGGCTTGATCGGCCCTGATCTGGTTATTGAAAATCAGATTCGTTGAGGAAAACCAATTCAAGTATATTCATATTATTTTCATTTACGCAATCATCGATCCACAATTATCAATCATCATCGTATTTGATTATTTCGGGCAATTCTTCATTGCCTGCGAAAGAGATGACAGGGGAATATCGAAGGTGAAATGGGCGCTGCGTTCTCCGTTTGCATCCAGTATTTCTATATGGGGAATCCGGACAATCCCGTAATGATAAGCAAGAAGGGGTTCCTGGGTCAAATCCTCGAACATGCAGGTGAAGTTTTGAGCGAGCGCGTTGAACTCATCTGACATCAGGACCGATGTTTCAAATTCAGCGCATTTCAGGAATCCCTCTTTGCGGAAATAAATGATCATAGGCTTTCGCTGGCTTTTTGCCTGCTGCATGGCGGATGGCGTTTGCGCTTCTGATCTTTACCTGGAGTTCTCCCCTGTAATCCATGGATTCGCCCGTTACTTGAATCTGCTCTTCTTTCTTTGGCGTGATAGCGAGTTTATCCGCCACTTCCGCCCAGTAAACAACAGCGACTTCCCCGGTTCCATCATTGACCTTGATCTTGTGAGGCGCGCGTTCGGTCCAGGGAGGCGCGTATTCCATAATGCGTCCGATAATGGTGACAATCCCCCCAAGATTATCCTTTCTGATGCTGCTGATCGGGATAGTCGAACGGCGGAGCATATCATTATAGGCGCCCGCAGGATTTGCTCCATATATGGATGCATTATCATCTGCATCCGTTCAGCCGCCTTCAACAGCCTGGAGAACTTTTATATAGCAATCGCGTTTGGCGCCGAGTTTGATCTGGATATCGTTCTGATAAAGCCTGATCTGCCCTCCCAGCTCGATCAGATTTCCCTTAACCTTGCAATCCGGGGAAATATCCGGGGCGACGTCATCCCAGTACGCAACGGGAAATGAATTGACGCCATCTGTGATCGTGATGGTATTGGGGGCTTTTTCCGCCCAGGGAGGTTTGAAATCCTTCACCTTTGCCTGGATTTTGACATTCCCGCCATCCATATCTTTGGTGATTTTGCCGAGATCGGTGATGACATCGCTTTGATTCCTTGAGGCGAATATGATGAATCATAAACCGCATAGCCATCTTGTAATTGAGACGACCTGATTCTCATCAGTAAGGTTAGCGGCGTTCTCCAAGATGCCCTGTTTGAGCATTTGCCAAATCTCGGATGCCATCTTGTTCTCGATAGCAGCTCCAATGAAGAATGTATAAGGTTTTAGGTTGCGTTTTGAAAAAGAGTCATTGATGCGGTTAAGGGCTGTCCTCGCAGTTTTCCAATGCTCATCAGCGCCAGATGGATCTATTCCTCCTTTAAGTTCACCAAGAGCAATATAATAATCCGGAGCTTTTGCAATCTGGCGCGTAAATTCAATTGCGGAGCAGTTAAATAAAGATAAATCAACATTATTCCTGAAAAAAGGAACAGTCACATTGTATATAAGCGTTCGATACCCTTTGGAAGTCTTCCAACAAAGACCGCGGAGATATAATTCAACGTCGGCGTCATGATTTGGGAGCTCAGCCCACGCCTTTGTCTCAGAATGCAGCCACCGGCATTTTCTTCCAGACATTTTCAAATAAGAGATTATGCATCGAGTTAGCTTTTTCTGAGCCATGAAGCCGCCGATGTTGCGAAGTGAACCGCCAAGCGTATCACCACGAGTAAGAAGGAATCGAAAGACAAGTTCCTCAACGAAATTGGCGCCTGCTGGCTACAGAAAATTTTTAATTAGTCCCATTACGGCTTCATGCTTATCAGAGTCATTAAGATGATTGGACGCCTTGTCAGAAACGCCTGCAGCTGTCAACAATGCAGGTTGAATCTCAACCATCTGGAGAAGGTCTGAAGGCGTCTTTACTCTCGCAACGGCAGCCTTCAAAGTTCTGGCTTGTTCAACAAACGGCGTGGCGCGTCGATTCTTCTCCAATGCCAATGCAACGAATCCCGCCCGTATGGCTTCATAGGAAGTAGTAAGATCTTTACTGGATTCAAGGTGTTCCAGGTAGGGTTTTGGCATTTACTCACGCCTTTCGCCAAATATATACGCACTTACGCAACGGATCACGTCCATGCGTTCCCATTTGTTGACTACTATTTCCTTTCCCATTCGGCAATACAAGAATCTTTTCAACCTCAAAACCAAGCTGCTCGGA
>JAFGFK010000505.1 GCA_016931135.1 Candidatus Sumerlaeota bacterium
ACGATATGCAAACCAAGGTGAATATGCTTCGGAAGTTCATCCAGAGAGGAGACAAGGTAAAATTAACCCTCATGTTCCGGGGGCGGCAAATCATCCATCCCGAGCTCGGGGAAAAAGTGATTGTCCAAATCATCGAGCGGGTTGGGGATATCGCCAGCCTGGAAGGAACCATTCAAAAGCAGGGAAGATTTATCAATGCCATCCTTGTAGCGAACACATCATCCACGCCTTCTCCGGTTAAACCGAAAATAGCGATTGTTAAAACAGACGCGAAGGAGGAAGCCGGGGAGGACAAGTATGAGGAGGAAGACGCGGTGGTTGAGGATGTCGATGAGGAGGAAGAGGATGAAGAGGAGGACATGAATGAAGATTAATGATTCATCGAACCGGGTATGACAAAAAGGGGTAAGGCAACATAAATACCGGAAGGAAGAATCTTTATATATTTCAATTCAATACGGAAAATTTTTTCAGGAGGAAAAACAATGCCCAAGATGAAGAGCAAGCGCAGCGCCGCCAAGAGATTCAAGGTGTCTGCCAAAGGAAAGATACTCCGCAACAAAGCCAATCACAGCCATATTCTGACCAAAAAGACGCGGAAGAGGAAACGACAACTCAAAGCAGGCGCCCAGGTGTCCCGCTCGGATCGAAAGCGGATGCGAACGTTTATTCTGGAATGATAAAGGAGGAATATTCACATGCCACGCGCAATCAATAATGTCGCTTCAAAGCGGCGTAGAAAGAAGATATTGAAACAAGCCAAAGGCGCTTATGCGGGTCGTTCTCGACTTTTTCCAAATGCGAAGGAAACCGTGATGCGGGGGCTTCGTTACGCTTACCGCGACCGCAGGGTCAAAAAACGCGATTTCCGCCGGCTGTGGATCACCCGAATCAATGCAGCCACGCGTATGGAAGGCATGTCTTACAACCGTTTCATGAACGGATTGAAACTGGCGGGAGTTGAGGTGGATCGCCGCACATTGGCGGATATGGCTGTTTCCGATCCCCCGGCGTTCGCGGCTTTTGTCAATCAAGCCAAAGACGCCCTTGACAGAGTTCAGGCGAGTCAATAAAAATGGGGATTTTCCCCTGAATCAAAGGGATACAAGGTTCAATGTCTCATGCTGGATATCATAGTTAAAAATCTTGAGGAACTCCTTCCCGCGCTGAAAGCGGACCTCAAAGACGTTCATACGACGCGAGACCTGGAAGAGATACGCGTAGCGTATCTCGGGAAAAAGGGAAAACTCACGACCATCATGAAATCATTCGGATCTCTGGATCCGGAGGAACGCCCGAAAGCGGGCAAGATGGTCAATGACGCGAAAGACAAGGCGCTTGAGATGCTGATCCGGAAGGAACAGGATATTAATGAGAAAGAAATCCTTTTACAGATTGACAATGAAGCGATCGATCTGACGCTGCCTGGAACCGCCACGCCTCCGGGGCGCAGGCATCCCATCACCCAGGTCCTGGGGGAGATCGAGGAAATATTCGTATCCATGGGCTTTGATGTAGAAGAGGGTCCGGATATCGAAGACGACTACCATAACTTCGAGGCGTTGAACACTCCCCCCTTTCATCCGGCGAGGGATTTGCACGACACATTTTACGTGGAAGGGGGACTCTTGCTGCGAACCCAGACATCCCCGGTCCAAATCAGGGTCATGGAACGTAAAAAACCTCCCCTTGCCATCATTGCTCCCGGGAAGGTGTATCGGGTGGACATGGACGTATCCCACTCCCCGATGTTCACGCAGGTGGAGGGGCTGATGGTGGATGAAAAAATTTCCTTTGGAGACCTGAAGGGCGTTGTGGAAGTTTTCATTCATCAGCTGTTCGACAAGGAAGCGGCGATCCGGTTTCGCCCGCATTATTTTCCTTTCACGGAGCCAAGCGCCGAAGTGGACCTGCAATGCGTCTTCTGCCGGGGTTCTGGGTGCCGGGTATGCAAACAGACGGGGTGGCTGGAGATCATGGGTTGCGGGATGGTCCATCCGGCAGTGTTCGAAAATGTGGGATACGATACGAACAAATATACCGGTTTCGCTTTCGGGATGGGGGTTGAGCGAATCACAATGCTGAAATACGGCATCAATGACATCCGGTTGTTTTATGAAAACGATCTCAGATTTTTGAAACAATTTTAATAAACGTCCCTTTTAAAGAGTAGAGATATGAGATTCAGTTATCGCTGGTTAAAGGAATATCTTCCGGTCAAAAAGACCATACCCGAGATTCTGGATGGATTCACCATCTCCGGTATGGAGGTGGAAAGCGCCGTAGATCTTGGCGCCCTTTCCGGCAGAATTGTCATCGGTCAGATTGAAAAGATCACGCCCCACCCCCAGGCGGAAAATCTGGCGAACTGTCTGGTGAACGCAGGGGGGGAACGCCCGCTGAACATCGTTTGCGGCGCCCGCAACATGAAAGAAGGGGATAAAGTCCCGGTTGCCCTGGAAGGCGCCCAGCTATCGAACGGGATTACCATCAAACATACCCGCATCAGGGGCGAGGTATCCGAAGGCATGCTTTGCGCCGGCGACGAGCTCGGCTTTAACAACGATCATTCCGGCATTTTTATCCTTCCAGAGGAATTCCCGATCGGGGAGCCTCTGGATATGCTGATCGACATATCCATTACTCCGAACCGGGGGGATTGTCTGAGCGTCACAGGACTTGCGCGTGATCTCTCCGCATATTTCAACAAACGTTTCTCCCAGCCCGCCGTCAGGATTCTGGAAACCATGGACCATATCGAGAATCATCTCAAGGTCACGGTTCAGAATCGCGAGGCGTGTCCCCGTTACGGCGCCCGATACATTCGCGGGGTGAGGATTGGGCCAAGCCCTGGCTGGCTTGCTTATCGTCTGGAAAGCGCGGGGCTTCGACCGTTGAACAATGTCATAGACGCCACCAATTATGTCATGCTGGAGTACGGACATCCCATCCATGCCTTTGACATTGACCGCATTTCCAACCATCACATCATCATAAGGAATGCGCGCAAAGGGGAAAACCTGGAGATGCTGGATGGGACGGTTCTGACATTGACCGAGGAGGACCTTCTCATCGCAGATCCGCGGGAGCCGATCGCCCTTGCGGGAGTCATGGGAGGCAAGAATTCGGGCATCACGCCCAGCGCCATCAACGTGGCGCTGGAATGCGCCTACTTCGATCCTCTAACGATTCGCAAGACTCGCCGTCGCCTGGGAAAACAGACCGAGGCTTCCTATCGTTTTGAAAGGAATGTCGATATTGAAGCCATTCCGCGCGTTTTGGATCGGGTTGCGACCCTGATTCAGCAGATAAGCGGGGGAGAAATCGTCCAGGGAATACTCGACGTGAAAAATTTCAAATCCGCGAAAAAATTCATCTCTCTCTCCATAAAGAACACAAATAAATGTCTGGGGACCAACCTGGGACCCAGGGAGATTGCGGACCTTCTTGTTCCTCTGAATCTCGAGATTTCGAATTCCGATACGGAAAACCTTCTTTTTTGCGCGCCTTCCTTCAGAAACGATCTTGTCCGGGAAATAGACCTGATCGAAGAGGCGGCGCGGATGTATGGATATGGGAAGATCAAGCCCACCCTTCCTTACCTCCCTTCAAAACCGACGACTCAAACAAAGATTGTGATGGTGGAGAAACAAATCCGGGATATTCTCCAATCTCTGAGTTATGATGAGTCCATCACATACAGTTTCACATCAAGCGATTTAACCCAGGCGCTTGGTCTGCCCCTCGAGGAGAGCGTCAAGCTGACCAATCCCATCAGCTCGGATCAGGATATCATGCGCGCCTCTCTTCTGCCCGGATTCATTCAGAGCGTAGCCCATAATCTGAATCGGGGCATGCTGAACCTGCGGCTATACGAAATCGGCAAGACATTCAAGCGGAAAAAAGACGACATCCAGGAGGAGATACGCCTGATTGCGGGGATATGCGGGGAGAAATCCTCCTCATGGAAACAAAAAGGAGAACCCGTGGATTTTTATGATATCAAGGGCTTGGGGGAGGCGCTTTCTGAAAAGATCGGATTTGCCGGTTTATTGATCGAGCCATTATCCGGAGGGAACTATTATCATCCCCGGCGCAGCGCCCGTTTCATCAAGGGAGAGGTGGAAATCTGCCGTTTTGGAGAACTGCATCCCTTGATCGCCGATTGTCTCGAGTTGAAGAGGCGTCTTTATATCATGGAGATGAATGTCAGTCAGATTGCGCCGCTGGCAAGAAAGACCATTGCGTACCAGAGCATCCCGAAATACCCTTCGATCACACGCGATCTGGCGCTCGTACTGGATGATTCGGTCAGCGCGCTCGAGGTGGAGGAGTTGATTCGCGAGAGCGCCGGCGCAGAATTGGAATCCCTTGTTTTATTCGATCTATATAAAGGCGACCCGGTTCCACGGCGCAAGAAAAGTCTCGCGTATTCTCTGGTTTTCCGGGCTCCGGACCGTACCCTGACGGATGAGGAAGCGAACGAGACCATGCAGAAGATTTTCGACCAGTTGAAGGAACGGTTCAACGCCACGCTTCGTTGATAAAATCCCGATAATCATTTCAACTTGAATTCCCTGCGCTCCTCGCGATCGAGGTCGCGTTTTTTGATGTCCTCGCGTTTGTCAAAGAGTTTCTTTCCCTTGGCGAGGGCGATTTCCACCTTTGCAATTCCCTTCTCATTGAAATACAAACGCAGGGGCGCAATGGTAAATCCTTTGCGCGTAACGCCGCTGACAAGGCGTCTGATTTCCCGTTCATGGAGGAGAAGTTTACGCGGACGGCGTTCGGGCATATTCCAGCGATTTCCCAT
>JAFGFK010000062.1 GCA_016931135.1 Candidatus Sumerlaeota bacterium
ATATCCTCCCGATCATGCCCGATCTGGTTGAAATGGGGCTTGACGCCATCAACAGCCAGATTTTCTGCATGTCTCCCGAGGCGTTGTCGGAATTCGCCGGAAAGATCACATTCTGGGGCGAGATCGACAGGCAGCATATCCTCCCTGAAGGAAATCCCGATATTGTTCATCACGCTGTGAAACGCGTTTATAAAAATCTATGGAAAAACGGTGGATGCATCGCCCAGTGCGAATTCGGTCCCGGGGCAAAACCTGAAAATGTTTACCAGGTGTTTTCCTCCTGGGATCAACTGACAATAAGAAATGAGAGGGAATAATCCATGGATAGATTTTTGAGATTCTATCTTACCGGTAATTGATCCCCCAGATCACATCGCTGATATCCACATTGCCGTCACCGGTCGTGTCATTTTCCGGCGAGGGCGCCGCAATACCCAGAATCTGTTTGATCCGTAACTCCGCCAAAATTACGTAATATTATTTAAAAAGACGTAAATAGCGCTTGACTTTCATGCCCCCTTTTTTTGATATTCATATTACGTAAATACGTAATAAGGAGGAAGGGCATGAAAAAACATCCGGATTGGGCGTTGAAACACAAACGCAAAGGAACTGAATTGAGGCTTATCAAGGGGAAATATTATTTATACGAGGTAAGCAGCAAGTGGAATCCTGAAAAAAGAAGACCGCAGAAGATCACCGGCAAATTGTTGGGTAGAATAACCCAAAAGGGATTTGCTCCATCCCCGAAATATGCCTTGTCTCATCCTCCCGAACACAGCATATCGGTTCGGGAATATGGCGCCAGTTGGTTTATTCAAAGGATTTCTGGGGAGACGATCTCCGCGCTGAAATCTTCTTTTCCGTCTATTTGGAAAGATGTCTTTTGCATTGCCATGATGCGGTTGATTCACAAGGCTCGCTTGAAAAATATGCAGGCGAGATTTCAGCATAGCTATCTCTCCGAGATTTACCCTCAGATCACTTTAAGCGATAAAAGAGTCTGCAAGACGCTTCGATCATTGGGGGAAAGCCGTACTCAGATATCCGCCTTTTTCAAATCCATATTTACATCAAGCGAAAAGGCGTCCGCGCCGGGGAAGAAGAACCATCTTCTGATCGATGCGACCCACGTCCTTTCCTCGGCGCAGGAAATGGAGATTGCTCATCCCGGGTATAATTCTCAAGGGGAATATTCTCCTCAGGTTCATCTTATATTCATCCATGCTCTCAATCTGCAACTGCCAATTTATTACCGGATTGTGGGAGGGGATATCCGGGAGGTCAGGGCGTTTCGGCTCACACTGGAGGAAAGCGGAATTCGTGATGCGGTTCTGATCGGGGACAAAGGATTTTATTCGGAGCAAAATATCGCATGGCTGGAAGAAGAATCATTGCATTACGTACTGCCTCTGAGACGCAACAGCGCTCTCATCGATTATACACCCAATGAGCAGCCGGGAAAACGGGGCTTTGACGGTTATATAAAATACCATGACCGTTATATATGGTATGCTTCCCGTCCCCAGGGCGAAAATCGAGTTGTGCATTTTTATCTGGATGAAAGGTTGAAAGGTAAGGAAGAGAGTGATTATTTGAAACGGATCGAGACACATCCGGAGGAATACAGCAAAGATAAATTTCATGATTCGCAATTTTCATTCGGAACTCTGGCGTTGCTGACGAATGTTCCGAGGCAAAGCGCCGAAGAGACCTATCATCAATACAAGGGCAGAAATGGGATTGAGCAGATCATTGACACGATGAAAAACACCCTTCAGGGAGATGGTACCTATATGCGGGACGCTGAAATGCTGGAAGGGTGGATGTTTGTCACATTTCTCTGTTTGCAGTGGCATTATCGGATCTATCGATTGTTATCGGAAAAAGAACTTCATTCCCAATTCAGTCCCGAGGATTTAGTCGATCGTCTTGCGGAGATAAAAAAACTTAGAATAAACGATACATGGCATACCTCGGAGATTACCGCAAAAACAAAGAAACTCCTTGAGAAACTGGAGGCGCCTATTACGTAATTTTGGCGGAGTTACGGATTAATCTCACTGGCGCATTCCATGGCGCTCGCGAGCAGATTTTCCGCTTCGTCAAAATCTCCCTGTTTCCTTCGAAGCCGCGCCTTATGAACGAATATTCTTGCCATAAGCGCGATGAGGGCAGGATCGGAGGGAAGGCTTTCTATGAGTTCCATCGCCTCGGAATAGTGATAAACGGCGCCGGAGATTTCGCCCAGTGTGGATTGGCGGTCGCCCGCCTTGACATGATAATAAAGCGCTCTTTCGGTATTTTCCGCGCGGGAGAAATGCACCGCAAGGAGTTCGGCGTATTCCGGGATTCTATCCGCAAACGCCTCCTCCAAACGGCGCCCGAGCGTTTCGTGAAGACGCCTTTTATCCTCATCGAGCATGGAGGAGTAAAACGCCTCTTTGAAAGCGCTATGCGCAAATATCCAGCGATTCCCGTTCGGCGCGGGAATTTCCTTCAGAAAATTCATCGCCTCCAGGGTGTGAAGATGATC
>JAFGFK010000506.1 GCA_016931135.1 Candidatus Sumerlaeota bacterium
AGCCGTTTGATGAGTTCAATCACCTGGGGCAAATCCGTGATGATGAGTTTATTGGTTCTGGGATCGGCGGCCATTTGCCCGATTCCCTTGGTAAGGACGTTTTGCAAGGCTTTTCTCGCATCTTCCGCCTTGATATGTTTCAGGATGAATATCTTGCGTTGAGCCATTTTAGGAAGTCTTTCCTTGTTGTAAGTCGCCTCATCCATCAGTTCATAATTCATGCTGTCATTTCGCACAACCACGAGATTTTTGGAACTGGCGATTTTCTGGAGAATCTGGCTTACCGGTTCATTCTGGGCAACGAAATCTATCCTTAAATCGTTCACCACTTTGCCCACCAGGACAACGTTGACGCCGGTTTGTTTCTTGAGACTCTGCATGATCATTTCGATCTTGGTATTTTTGAAGATGAGAGTCGCCACAGGCTCTCCCCCTGTTTCTGGAATTTCACCAGGGGGGCTTTCCATTGAAGGAGATTCTTCAGATACGGATTGCGAAATGGGGGGTTCTCCCTCGGAAGGAGGGACTTCTTCATCCTGAGCGCCAATCAGAAACGGGATAAAAAGGAAGACAACCAGCGCCAGCATCTTCCGGAAAGCGCCGCAAGTTTTATTTCTCATTCACTTTTCTCCTTTTCCCATGGATATATAGTTAAACTTCCTTATCCGATCCATTGTATCAAATACAATTTAAAAATAAATCTAGCGCTACGTGTATTTTTTTAGTCATTCCAGCCTAGAAATATATTACTCCTGAAAAGTCCAAAAAGATAGATTATTTCTCAACGTCAAAACATCTTCAAGGTTCGCTGCTGATCTTCATAGGAGATGATCGCCTCGAATTCGTCTTCATTGATCTTTTCCAATTTAACGGCGCATTTTTCATTGCGGTATATGACATCATAGGTGTCCCCGATGTTCATGGTCCAATCGGCTTTCGTTCCCGTATCCTGGAAAGTGGCGGAGTTGCCGAAAAGGCTCGATAGTATCCAGCGCGCGGTGATCTTGTTGATATCCGGAGGAACTCTTGGTTTCGGCGTGGGAGTGGGAGGCGGCGTCGGTTTCGGCACGATGGTATCGAAAATCGGGCTTTCGCCGAACCGCGGATAACGATCCGTCAACTGGGCGACTTGTTTGTTCGGGGGCTTTGCCTCGTAAACAGTTTCGCTGTTCAAATCCACTCCAGGGGGGGTATCCGAATCATCCGGGTTGGGCTCTCCCTGTTGCCTGGAGGATAATGTAATCCCTTCCGAAGGGGGGACATAATGCGTGGTCGCCACCAGATATCCCAAAAAAAGGATCACAATCAATAACGCGATATTGGCGATAAATATTTTCTGATTCATGGCATATTTCTTCCTTTTTCCATTCCGGATTTTGTCTTCCTATCCACAAACAATATCATGTCATACCTGTCATCTTTATTCATCCTCATTTTCCGATGTGGCGGATTTCTGGGCTGATGTCGCCCCCCGGGCGTTGGTTACAAACTTACCGCTGCTTTCTTTCGAGGATGTCTTGCCTTTATCCTGTTTGGGGGCTTCCACAGGGATCATCCTTGCCACGGTAATGGTCAGGTCCAATTCCGGGCTATCGAGTTTGGAACGCAGGGTCAATTCCCGAATCAGAACCGCTTCGCGGTCAAAACCCTTGAGCAGCTTCGATATTCTTTTCGTATCGCCATTGGTGTGTATATTGAGGGTAACGAAGGCGTAGTCATCTACATTCGCGATGGGAACCAGGGATGGCGGATCGATTCGCGGATAGGCAAAATCGAGACGTCGGCACAGTTCCGATACAAACTCGCTGAATTCCTTCTGAGGATCGATGCCCTTTTTTTCGCCAGGATTCGTCTCCCTTCCCACAATCTCATAATATTTTGTCCGGATTTGTCTTTCCTTTTTCATATATCCCTGATACTTTTCGTACGTATCCTTCAGATTGCCAAGTCCCGAGGAATCAAAAGAGATTTTGTCATAAATCTCGGAGAATCCAAACTGGTAAAAGATCAATCCAAGAACCAGAAGAAGGGAAGCGGCGCCCAGAATTTTCTCGCGTTTATTCACTATTCACTCCTTAAAAAGCGCAAATAAGGGTATAATTCAGGACCTTGGGACGATTATTCGGCAAAGGAACCCAGGGTCTTTGTTTAATATCGACCTTTTTGAAAAAACCGGTCTTCTCCAGATCATCGATAAATGCATTCAAATCCTTGATGCTCAGGGCATGGCCCGACAATTCCACGGATTCTCCTTTTTTATATTTGAAATCGGTCAATGAGACGGAGCGGGGTATGTAGGGAAATACGCTGACGCGATCGAGGATTGCCAGGGCGTTCCTTTCATCCCGCACATATCCCTCGATGACGCGCATCTTTTTTGTCATATCCGCCAGTTCGGTCACGCGAGGTTTGAGCGTCTTGACCCGGTCATTATACCACTGGTAAAGACGCTCCTGTTTCAGGGTATAAGCCCTCAGGTAAAGGATCGCCAGGATGATAACTCCCAGGATCATGACCCCGAGGCTGATTATGTTTTGTCTTTTCTGGCGATTCAATTGCATCTCGACAAAATGCCTGGGAAGCAGGTTAAGGTGAATCCCCTCTTCAAAAATATATTCCAGGGCGCCTCCCAGCGCCGGGAAATAAGCCGCGCGAAGGCTTTCCCCTCCCGCGATATTTCCTGTATTCAGAATCTCCGCATCGATGCCGAGGTTTTTGGACAAATACTGATCGATGTTCTTGAATCTTGCGCCTTCGCCGGAAATATACAGATTCTGAATGGGGGGACAATCGAATTCACGCCTCGCGAAATCGTAAGTCTGCCGGATCGACTGGATCAATTTTTCCTTCCATTCATTTAAGAGTTCTATTTCCCGGGGCGGATCGGCAGGCTCTTTTGTTTCCTTTGTAATAATGATCGGTTGATCGGGAAAAATGTCCGGGGAATATTCCCCGGTTTCCCCCGTAATTTCAATATCCGGAGAAACGGGGGAGGGAAAACGATTTTCCGTTTCCTGTGGCGTGAAATAGAACGCCGGATTCTGAATATCGACCGCATCCAGATTCTCGATTCCCAGAGGCGATTGCCTTTTGGGAAGATTGTTCCACGCCGCAAGAAGTTTGGACAAACCGTGAGACGTGCTTCGCGTAAACACCAGGATTCCCTTGTGGATAATGACCAGCTCCTGAGTTAAAAAACCGATGTTGATCAGGGCATAAGTGGTTTCATCATTCAGGCTGGGATGCAGATACCGGAAAAAGTTATAAAGGGCGACGGAACTCACGGAACAGACGGAAGGCTGAATTCCCGCCGCCTGGAGTATGGACAATGGTTCCTCGGTTACCGGATTATCCGCAGCGGAAATAAGGACATGTGATCCGCTCACCCCTTCTTTTTTCATGATATGGTGGGAAATGATATGTCGTTCCAGGTTGAAATGGATATGTTTTTCCGCTTCAAAACGCGCCATACGATCCAGTTCTTCCGCGTCAACGGAGGGAAGAAAAGCATGGCGCACCGTGACAAAATGTTTGGGGATCAGCAGGATGGCTTCCCCGCAATTGAATTTGCGCTCCTTGAGCGCCGCCTTCAGAATCTCTCCCTTTTTCTGTATCTGAAGGGAAGGCTCTTCTTCCTCCCTATCGGGAAAGGGAACCGTGAAATGGGATTCAATCTTCAAGATATTTTTCTGCCTTTTTAATTGAACCACCTGGCATTCTTTTTCATTAAGATTGAATGAGGAATACAGTTGACTCATCTTTTTTTTCTTCCATTCCTTTTTTATCGTTCACGAATCTGTACAAACCTGATCGTG
>JAFGFK010000507.1 GCA_016931135.1 Candidatus Sumerlaeota bacterium
ATTGCGGGAACGCAGGATGATTCCTGCGGGGTCATTCTCTATAAAAATCCATCATAATTATGAGGATATCTGTTATGATGGGAAGCGCTGTATATATTATTCAGCATAATATTTCCGTTAAATACATGGATTTTTATAGGGATTGACCCCCGATTGCGGAAAAAACTCAGGATAGTTTGAAGGATTTTTATAGAGTATGATCCCTCGATGCAACCCGATATGCTGTGTGAAATGATAGAATTCAGACATGCGCCCAAAGAATTCCCCTTAAAAAATTTTCCCTTGTTTTTGCGTTTTTCTCAGGATGACAATCCATTTTGTGAAAGGTTAAATCCATGAGAATTGCTTTTCCAATAAAACTGCGCCTTATTTTTTCCTTTTTTATCGGCGCTTCCCTTGTTTACCCGGATAATCCCCCTTCCCAATGGATCGTGGTTTCCCCTCCGGAATTCCACGAGGAACTCACGCCCCTTTGCGAATACAGGAAAAACGAAGGCATGCTTGTCATCAGGGTTAACACAGAGGTTCTGAATGAGGCGGGCGATACTTCAGGAAGCGCCGAAAATTTGAAAAAACGTCTTCATAAACTCTGTTCCCAATCCAAAGGGGAGAACTATATCCTTCTCGCGGGAATGATGAAAGAGAAAAATCCCGGGGGCTCAACAGGGATAACTGTTCCCGGAATCCCCGGCTGCATCGGCCGCATGAAAGGGATCGCAACGGATCACGGTTATGGGATTCCAGGAAGCGACTATGTTCCCGGAGTCGCGATCGGGCGGTTTCCCGCGGGAAACAAAGACGAAATCCGCGCCATGATCCAAAAAACCCTTCACTATGAGAAAATCAAATCCTCCGGTGAATGGCGTAATCGTATTGTCTCTCTTCTGGGCAATCCCGGAGGAAAATCCCTGATGGAAAAACGCTTTGCGGAATTCTTCACTCGATTATATGAAAATAAATTTCAAAGCGAAATATCGCCTCACTGGAATTTGCGCATCATCTCCCATTCCCCCATTTCTCCCTTTTTCATATCAGGAGAGAATCTTGAGAAAACGTTTTCCATTAATATGGAGGAGGGAGCGCTTTTCACGATTTACCTCGGGCATTCCGGCGCCGACAGCCTTTTTTCTGATGGCATGTCCTTCATGAATACGGAAAAATGGAACAGACTAAGAATAAGGCAGGGGAATTGCGTGTTTTTTACATGCGGATGTTTTGCCTGCCAGTATGAAAAAGAAGAAGGATACGGTTTGACCGCCATGCGAAATCCCGGCGGACCTGTCGCCGTAATTGGATCTTTCAGTGAGAGTTATGCGGCTTTGGGGCTCCTCGCGTTTCAGGGGCTTTTCGCTTATCTGAATTCAACGCCCGAAAAGGCGAGACTTGCGGATTACTGGCTTTCCGTAAACAGGGGTATGGCAAACATTGAAATGGACCCCTTCACATTTTTCCTCTTCGATCAGGCGGATGGAAGCGAGGGAAAAGTTCCCCTCGATGTCCAGCGAAAGGAACACCTTGAAATGTGGACGCTTCTCGGTGATCCGGCATTGAATATTTGGACAAATCCGGTAATGGAGGATTTTTAAAATCCATCCACAAGATGCGCCGGATGATCGTGGAAAAAGGCGTTCATTTTCACGAGTGTCTTTTCCGATATATTTTCCAGTACCCCGTGGGCGGCGAGGCTTGCAGCGTCAAGCGCCCCCATGTAGAGTTTGGAAAAATCCTGGATGGTCATTTCGATATCCGCTTTCCTGCCGGTTGTCTTTCTGGCGATTCCCTTTCCCTGCTCCACTTCGATTTCCCACGCTCCGGTATTCCAATCCCCGCATTCATCATGGATTTTAATCTTTAAACTTCCCTTTGCACCGGGAGAATATCCACGCGCTGCAACCGCGCGCTCCACATCCAATACGCGATACTGAAAGGGAAGCGCCCATTTCATGGTGATAAAAGGCTCTTTGAAATAGCAGGCAAGATTGGGAAGGATCGGCGTCGCTGCGGTTATCTTTGCCACATTGGTGGGAAGCGAGGCAAGAAATCCGAACATCGCCCGGTACGCCTCCTGTGTAACGCACGCAAAATCACGCACTACGGTTTCGTGTCCCCCCGGTTTTCCCAGAATCTGTTCGCAGTGCAAGTACCCGATAGGTTTCTCATCCTTGATAATAAGATAAATCTGACCGTTTTGTTCCTGCATGGAACGCAGGATCGCAACCCATCTCTCGCGGGGACGAATCGTCATGCCGTTGTATCTTTTGGCGTATTCGCGATACGCCGCATCGAGAAGTTCGATGTCTTCTTCTCCTTTGAGCCGCCTCACCAGGGATTTCTCATCATGAGGGATTATATCATTCTGCCGCGCCTCCGTGTAGATGATCCGTTCCCCCATGGAAGCCCAGCCGAATTTCCCGTAATACCTGTGAGAAAAGGGATACAATGCAGAAACCGCATCCCCGCGATCACGCATGATGCGAACGCTGCGGCGCATGAGTTCCCCCGCAAACCCATGCCCTTGGGCGTCCGCCCAGGTGGATACCGCGCCGATTCCCCCCATGCGCATCTCGCTTCCCCCCACCCAAACCCTGTATTTCAACATGCGAACGAAAGATGCGATCCGGTCTTTTTCCACTACTGCGATGGTTTCATCGAGCGGCAATCCGGACGTCCATCCCCGCGCCTTTTCCATCCCGATTCGGAAGGCGTTGTTAAACAGCTCCGCCGCCCATTCCAGCTCGTTCTCCCGAATAGATCGTATCTCCGCCACTATCTATCTCCTCCTTTCAATCGATGTATAATTTATAAAAATCCTACCCTCTTTTTATGATATTCAGGAGGGATACGCGAATCGTCAAGAAAGGATACCCAAAATAGAAAGATGCAAAGAGACAGAAATATAAGAGATCACGCGCGAGATATTATTTGACATCTTTCAGGGATTCCAACGCTTCCGCATCGGCTAAATCTTTGGTCCTTCCCGTAATCATATTTAAAATGGATCATAAAAATGGCTGGAATATTCGTCAATATATTGTTTAATCTATTTTTTAAGGAGCGTCTAATGGAAAAAAAATCTATAATGGATTGTCGATTCACTTATTTTACAATTTAGAAAAATCAAAAGTATTTTCCGAATAGCGTTTCTTGTCAAATTGTATCCACACTGCCATGATTGTATCAAAGGTTTTAATTTCTCCTCTGGAGAATTTGTATTCGAATAAACAAGCGCCAGCTTGAGAAATGCCTCCAAGGTGAATTATTCCTTCCCTAAAAGGATTTCCTTTAGGTAACGCGATATTCTGTCTCGATTTGTCCCCAGACTTGAGAATTGCTTTTCGCAAACGTCACTGAATCGCGCCAGAACCTTTCGATTGATGGATTCCTGATCCTCGAAGATTCCGAGGGAGCGCTGAGAAACGCTCCATTTCTCGAATTGTAATAAGGCGATAGTTGTATCACGCACACGGTCATCGTTTGGCAATGCGAATACAAATAGTGGATGAGCCATACCATTTACTCGGCAATCAACCGTATACATGGATTTCGGATCGAGTATTGGATCGTTCCAATCGAATGTGCGGCGATCCTTGGGTACTGACTCTTCCATCAAAGCTCGAAAATCATCCATAAATGTAGAACGGACACGTTCACGAGATAGAAATGAAACATCGGTGACCTTCATCAATGCCTGGATGAAGGAAAAAAGGGCGTCGCCAAACTGTTCATTGTATATACGGAGCAACAATTCCCCATCGCGATCCTCGATGCGAAACATGGAAAGGGCATTGGTGATGACTTTCTGGCGAGTTCCCCTATGCAAATCCTTCTCATCGAGGTCATATGTCAAGTGCATATAAGTATGACCCTCATCGGAAAGAGTCCATTTTGAATTTTCACGCTTTAGAACTATAGCAAGATGATCGCCGTCTTCGAAAAGGAATGGGGTAAACACTCGAAAACGATCTATGCCTTCTCCTGAAAGGCGAATCTTCTCGCATATCTTCGTTTTGAAATCTTTTTCGATTGTTTCAATATTCATATATCAAACTCCCCAAACAGACTCGTTTGAGAATCCTTGGGTATTTTGAATCCACAATCCTCAAACATACACCTAAGAGCTCCGTTAAAATCACCGTATCGTTCGGTAACTTCGGCAAACGTATCTTCACGCGCCCCGCTTTCCTGATAACGCTCTGTCGCATTATGTATATGAAAATCGTAGAATGTATTCCCTTCGATTGGATTTGTATGTTCACCATGCTTACCATTATAACGCCGAAGCCGGAAAATCTGATTTGAATCGGCCGCATTAACTGCCAGAATTATCGAAAAGTCCAGTGGATTGAAATTGCTTTGTCTAATTATAATCCGATACTGTGTTCCGTTTTCTCCTGTTACGTCTAACTCGCGTTCCTTGTGACCGCGCTTTTCACGGAGCTGAACGCGATCACGGTAATTATCTGGAAGCGGTTTTCTTTCTTTAATCATTCGGTCGATTTCTGAATCTGAAAACTTTGCCGGCATTTATTTTACGACTTTTCCATATATCCTAATAATTTTAAGCGCTGATCGAGTTACCCTATACTCTAAAAAATTAATATGCCATCAATAACCAATGCGCCACTAAACTTAAGAGGTATTACATCTTACGTCAACAATATTTTAATGTGGTAAAGAAGAAATATCTTTCTTAAATGACGCCAGTCCTTATTTTTTGTTCTATTTTCTTATATCATTCGTTCAACAAGACTCAGGAAAAAGTCCCGATTCCAATGTTCCAGGTTTTCCCGCTCCCTCGAAGGAACGAAGCGCCGAACGTCTTCCCGCGCCATTTTCCAATCGATCTTCCCGATCATGCGGCAATTTCCCTTTTCAAATCCATTAAATATTCCTTCACGCGTTTATTTCTAAAGCTATTGTAAATCTCCCTGAAATCTTTCAGGGAAACATTCCGCAAATCCTCGATCTCGATTCGAAGGGAATCCGTAAAAAACCTTAAGCCCTCTTTTTCCCATGTAATTTCCCGATGGCGATAAACCATATCCGCGACTGCCCGGAGAGGCGTTGCAATGAACGCCCAGTCGTTTCCATCAATCTTTTCCGCCCTTACCCCGGCTTTGAGATGATGACAGGGAATGCGGAAAAAGGAATAGACGCCCATTGGCGTTTTGTAAATCCGGCTTCGTTTCGCAGTAACTGAACTGACGCCAAACAAGGCTTCCGGGATCAGCTGGTGATGCCAGAGAGCGGATTCCATGCTGATATAGGAAGGAGCATGAAGCATGCCGGCGACAACAAAAGGATGGGGGGGGAAATCGTTGAATTCGGAACTCAGGCAGTAAAGCCCGGATTTCAAAGTGATGATCTCCCCTTTGCGAACCGCCCGATGAACAAGGGCTCTGCGCGCCCCTGAAGAAATGTCCGGAAAAAGGTTTTGAATCACGGTCTCATCGAAAAGACCATGAGGAGGCTTCAATTTCCATACTTTTTCAGTAAGGGTCTGCATAATATAAATTTGTCATAATGTTACATTTTTCGTAATTTTATTGCAGATTGTAATTTCACCTTTCATACGCCATTGCAAGATAATTTTTCTAAAAGGAATTTTATAAAGAATGATCCTGTAAACCTTAACCAGGAATAAAGAATAGATAAGTTATTAAATATAAATAATATAGATTCGGTTATTTTATTTCAATATTTCTATTGACAATCGCGTCATTCCCGATGTACCAGAAACCCTGAAATTTATTTTGATAAAGTATTCAGTGAGGGAATTTCTCAAGTGAAACGTTTCGATAAAATCCTTCCAAAACTGGCGCGATTCTCGCTCATTCATTCATTCATTCATTCCTGATCTACAAAAATCATTCTATACCTCTTATCAAAGAGAAAAGGAGATACGGCAATGAAGTATCTATGTTTTGCTTTTTGTCTCGTATGTTCCCTGATTTTTATCCCGCCCGCTTCTGCGGAATCAACCTACGGCGTGCAGGTTTTAAAAACCACGGTAAAACAGGATGCCCTCAATAAACAGGAGGCGCTCCTGCAAAAGGGGCATTCCCCGATAATGATCTCCCGCGATGACGTTTTCTACAGGGTGATTATCGGAAATTACCCGGACGCCATCACGCCAAAATGGATTCTCGTGAAATTGAAAACCGAAATCGAAGAAGGAGAGGTTGTTTCCACCTCCAATATGGCTCCCATCCCGGAATCCCTGAACAGCGTTGCGCTTTCGAATGCCCTCCCAAACGCCGCCAGGATCATTATGGAAAAAGACGCCGCTGTTCCTGATGCCATGTTCAATCCGGAACGTCAGGAAGTCGTTGCCTTCACGAACCGCCTCGAAAATGAAGGGGACGCAGCAGCCCAAGCCTATATTCTGAACCTCCTCGATACTGCACCCCAGGATGATGCGATACGGGGGTGGTGCCTTCTGAAAAACGGGTATCTGAAAATACGCCAGAAGGACAAAACCGCAGCAAAGGAGAGTTTCAAATCTCTTGCCCAAGGCGGCATTTCCTCCACAAGGGCGCACAGGGATGAAGCCCTGATGCGGTACGGCTTGCTTCTCACGGGTGAAAAGGACAA
>JAFGFK010000508.1 GCA_016931135.1 Candidatus Sumerlaeota bacterium
AAGGAGGAAGTCCTTACGAAGTCGGATTCGTGGAGATGACTTTCAAAATTCGTGGTTCCATATAAAGGGCGAATCTGCAATCGATCAACTTTTCTTTTTCAACCACAAAATAACACTGTTTCTTTTTCTTTAATAAAAAGTATCCGATCTGTCTTTTCGTGGTTTAATGACAAGCCGCGTAAATTAATTGTCAGAATCTCCTATAGAGCGATAAACTACCGCTCCGATCACTGCGCCGATGATGGGGGCAATCCAGAACAACCATAATTGCGAGATCGCCCAACCGCCCGCATACAGGGCAACACCTGTACTTCTGGCAGGATTCACCGAAGTGTTCGTTACAGGAATGCTGATCAGATGAATCAGGGTAAGGCAAAGCCCTATGGCAATAGGGGCGAATCCCTGAGGGGCGCGTTTATCCGTCGCTCCGAGAATGACGATCAGGAACATCATGGTCATGACAATTTCCGCAACAAGCGCAGCGAGAAGCGAATAGCCGCCGGGCGAATGATCGCCATAGCCATTTGAGGCGAATCCGGCGGAGACGTCGAAGCCCGCTTTTCCAGAGGCTATGATGTAGAGAACTCCCCCCGCTGCGATTCCGCCGAGAACCTGAGCGACGATATAAGGCAGAAGTTTATTGGCGGGGAATCGCCCCCCTGCGCAAAGCCCGATGGATACAGCCGGATTAAGGTGGCACCCTGAAATATGCCCGATGGCAAATGCCATGGTCAAAACCGTGAGCCCGAATGCAAGAGAAACCCCCAGCAAACCAATCCCAAGTCCCGGGAAAGCCGCAGCCAGAACAGCGCTGCCGCAGCCTCCGAGAACCAGCCAGAAAGTCCCGAAGAACTCCGCGCCATACTGTTTCATACTTTTCTCCTTTCAGATAGAAATGATCTTGATATCAATAGACTTTACAAGATAAATAACAATCAGTTTTTTTATTCTAATACAATTATCATATAGATTATTGTATCATATGTCAATGGTAAAAGATAATTTTTTATGAAAAGTGTTGTATTTCTTCTTTTAGTGTAGTTTCCGTGTAAATACTCAGTCTTCATTCTTCAACTTCAAATTACGACTCGGCAAGATGGATTTTTATAGGGATTGCCCCCTGATTTGGGGATGTTTTGGGAACAGAGTCAAGAAGCGCCCACATGTCGCCTGGGCTGATTACCATTATATTGGATTATAAAAACCGATACCCCACGCCATGAACTGTGGAAATGATCACTGGATTGTGCGGATCTTCTTCAATGCGTTTTCTGAGCTGAGAGACATGTTGATCGAGAGTACGACTGTTAGGGATATGATCCACGCCCCAGGCTTCCTGAAAGAGTGTGTGACGATCCACAGGTTTCCCTTTGTTTTTATAAAGTGTTATGAGGATATGGATATCCCTCAGGCTCAAATCAATTGTATAATTTCCCCTTTTTGCCTGGAGTTCTGCGGGAAAAATTTCGAGATCTCCCATCTTAAAGGGTATAAAGACATCTTTTTTAATGCTGGTGGATAAGTATCGCCTAGTGACGGCGCGAATGCGAGCCACGACCTCTCTGATCCCGAAGGGTTTCATGATGAAATCATCGGCGCCCAGTTCCAAACCCAGGACCCTGTCTATCTCTTCCGATTTTGCGCTGATGAAAATAATCGGGATGTTTGAATGTCTTTTCCGCATTTCCCGGCACACATCATAGCCATTCATCCCGGGCATCATGATGTCCAGGCATATAAAATCCGGCGATTGGCTTTTGAAAAGGTCCAATGCCTCTTTTCCGTCAGAAGCCTCCAGGGTATCGTATCCCTCATCTTCCAGAATTTCAACCAGACCTTTCCGAATATTCCGGTCATCTTCGGCAATCAGGATTTTCATATCAGCGCCTTCATAGACATGTTATCCATAAAAAAGATAATAACGAACTTTTTCATTCTAAGCCAACGGTGTTTCCAGGGTGAGTTGAAATGATGCCCCCTTTTCAGAAGGGATCAAGATCAAATCACCTCCATGCATCCTTGCCAGATCCCTTGAAATGGAAAGACCAATGCCTGTTCCTGTGACTCCATCCGTCAGCTTGTTGCTGATTCGATAGAAGGGCAGGAATATCTTTTCCCTTTCGGAAGGAGGTATGCCGGGTCCCTGATCTGACACAATAATCGTGGTTTTTCCCTCCGATTGATTGCTGATCACCTCCAATATCCCCTGTGAGACGGAGTATTTTTCCACATTACTGAATAAATTTCCCAGGATCTGTTCCACGGCGTCCTTGTCAAAATGAACTGTTTCACCCGCCCCGGATTTCCATTCCACTTTCACGCCTTTATTTTCCAGGGCGGGCAGGAAATTCTTGATCACCGACCTTATTGTTTCATCTATAATCCCTTTTGTTGGATGCAGTTTTAATTTGTCTCTCTGTTTTCTGCTGAAACTCAGGATGTTGCCAATGAGACGTGAAAGACGCTGGCTCTCGGAACAGATCACTTCTACATGTTTTCGCTCTTTTTCATATTCCTCCGGAATGCGCTGATCGAGGAGCTCAGCGTAAAGCCGGATGTTCGTAAGCGGGGTTTTCAGTTCGTGGGAAACCTGGTTGACAAAGCTCATGCGCTGTGAAGATTCCCGCATCTCGCGGGAATGCTCCCTGTAAACATAAATCGCCAGGGCAGACGTAACCAGAACCATACTGAAGAATATCCCCAGGAAATTGATCCAGATTCCTTTTCCAAAGGGGGTTTTCCATTGCTCTGGAGGAACATAATATTCAAGAGCCAGGGAATGCAAGGGATAACTCAATGCCATTGTGACAAGTGGATTTTCCCCCTTCTCGGGCTCATATACGCCCCAATGGTATAATGTTTCTCCATTAGCAACGCTGAAGGTGATTTGTCCAATCATGGGAGGAACCTGATCCAGCCTTGTATCGGGCAGGTAACCTATGATCTCAGCCAAAAGCCTGGTTTGATTCAGTTCCGCGCCAGCAATGATTGTTTTTTCATTTGCCCGGGTCCAGAAAATATAATGAATCTCTTTACCATAGTTCCAGACATACCAATCGTGTCCCCCGACTTTTGGCATCAAATCAATATCATTTATTACTCCCCTATGTTGTATGTAATAATGTTGGAATAGGAGTTCCTTGCTGTTAAGGATTCCTTGTGTCCTGATGAAAAATTCGCTTTTGGCATCATTTTTTTTATCGGGGGACGGATAGAGAATTCTGCCGGTTTCATCCAGGAAAAAAATCTGACGGATCAGGGGATTGGTATGTTCTATATTTCTGTATAACTCGGGATTAAGGTTCGGGGGATGAAGAATACTCAGCATCTCCTCTTCTTTCGCCCGGATAAATTCCATGAGAGAACGGTTTATTTCCCCAAGCCGTTCTTCAAGAATTCTTTTAAACCGCGCTTGTACGCGTTCCTGTTCATAGGGCGCCATACGAATCCCCATGAAAAAGAGAACCCCCTGGGGAACCAAAACAATGATTAAAAAGGCTATGAGAAGCTTTTTCTTCACAGAATATTTAACCCGATTCTTATATCAACAGCTTTGCTGAAGATTGTTATTGGCGGATTCTATACACATCACCATGAGTAATTTCTTTTCTTTGCATATTCCAATCCTTATCCACCTGGTCTCCATTCAGGCTTTGTTCTTTCGATAAGTTTTCCAGTTCCCTGGAATTGAAGCGCACTGCCTGGGATTTCAAATGAGTTGCATTCAGATTAAAAAGATTTCGAGCCTCATCGATTTTCCCCTCATCCCGGAGTTTTACAGCCATTTGACTCTTCTCTATAGCCAAAAGGGTAACTACATCAACCACGACCCTGGAATTTAAATTTTCCTCCACAATCCTCTTTGAATCCGTCAATCGCGCTGAGATCTGGGAGGAAAGTTTATCCCTTACTTTAGTTTTCATATTATGATAAGATACCTTTACCTGGGCAATATCTGTTTCTCTGATTGAGTTTAAGGAAGAAACCTCCAACTCCAGGATGGTCCATTTTTCTTTATCGGCATACAATTGATTGATGAAAACGTTCACATTCTGCCCATCAACATCATACTCCCTTCCCATGACGCGCACAGGGCGAATTCCCGGGGCGCACTTGATGTCGATGGTCAATTCCTGGGCAACAATGGAAAGGGCGCGACCGAATTCCTGATCAAACACCTTTTCCAGGTCGCCGGCGGTTTTGGCAAAAAAATGAGTGCCATCGCTCTTGAGAGCCAGCTTGGCAAGAAGGTCTTCGTTATAATCCAATCCCAAGCCAATTGTTGTTACAGATATGCCCTGTTTTATAAGAGATTCACCAAGATTGCCAAGATCATCCGGGCTGGAGGGCCCTACATTCGCCAGTCCATCGGATAAAAGAACAATCCGATTCGCATATCCCTCCGAGAGAAACTTGCGAACTTCGTGGGCTCCCTTGGACACGCCGGCAAACAGTGCGGTGCTGCTCCCTGCCTTTATTTTTCTGATTTGTTCGAAAATCTCTTCTTTGTCCGATATCCTGGTTGCAGGAATCAGGACATTCACTGTTGTATCATAGGTAACAAAGGAAAGTATATCGTTCCTGTTAAGCCGTTCAATAGCCATGATGGATGCTTCCCTGGCTTTAGCGATTTTTTCGCCGGACATGGAACCGGACTTGTCAAATACAATCGCCATATTAACCGGGGTTCGCGTTTCATCCTGTTTCATGGGAAATCCGGTCAACCCGATTCTGAGATACGCAAGTTGTTTCTCCCCGGAAAGTAAATACGGCTTATCCAAAGCAACATCAAGCCGCACCTGATTACCATCATCCCTCGCTGTAATCAGTTCAGGATTGATACTGTAACCCATGATTCCTGTGATAATCACCAACCATACATACAGCCTTTTTCTCATAATCGTTTCTCCTTTTCCTGAAAAATAATTCATGGTGATGGTTCCCTTCTTGATTCACCTGAAGAAACCATTACGAAAAAGAAAGGAGAAGTGGTGAGAAAAATGTAAAAAATTTGTAAAAAATTTGTCATAAGCAAAATGGGGATCATCTATGATAAGGCATCGTCAAGGAAAAAAGCGGTTTCCACACGCGTTATCGGTTCCATCGGCTCTCCCTGACTTTTACGATGCTGACAAGCGGGAGGGAATATCGAAAGTCCTGTTCATAAGCCTAACGATGCAGTTCAAGCCATTCCAGAATGGAGCGAATACTGCCAGTTGCCAGGGCGATGCTCGTATCCGCCGCGCCATAATACAAACGGAGGGTGTCGCAATCCGGCGCAAGGATGCAGCCGCAAGGAAAGACGACATTGTCCACATCGCCATGTCGTTCGTAGAGTTTTTCAGGGCCAAAAATCCACTCGTCACCGCGTTTGAGGCAGCGTTCCGGGGCATGCAAATCAAACAGGGCAAGACCTAGTCTGTAAATGGCGCCGGCAGCGTTTTGTCGCACTCCGTGATAGATCACCAGCCAGCCTTGTTCAGTTTCGATGGGAGGAGGCGAGAGTCCAATCTTATTTGCATCCCACCAGGCGCCCCGCCGCGCTTCCAGCATCAACTTGTGGCTTCCCCATTGCCTCAGGTCGTGTGAATAGGATATCCACATGTGCGCTCCCGGCGAACTGACAGGCCGGTGGATCAGAGCCCAATTTCCATCGATCCGATGAGGCAGGAGCACAGCATCTTTATCTTCCGGCTGCATGATCAAACCATAGCGTTCGAATCGGTGGAAATCTTCCGTAAGAGCAAGAGACACGCCAGGTCCGTCGCGCGTGAAGGCTGTGTAAACGACGGCATACTTGTTTAGTTCGCTTACAAAGGTGATCCGAGGATCTTCAATGCCCCACAATTCTTCCGGGAAGCGCTCCGGATCAGGCATCAGGGTAGGCTGGGCATCGATCTTCCAGCCGTCTATGCCATTGGCAGAACGGGCAGCGCACAGGTGGGAATGTCCGCGCCGGTCTTCCACGCGGCACAAGAGAAGGGTGGTCCCATCCGGCAGCAACGTAGCGCCGGGATTAAACACGCTATTGACTGGATAGGGCCAATCGACGGCAGTGAGTAAGGGGTTGCGTTCGTGTCGTATAAAAATTTCAGGGTGCTTATTATTCATTAGGTTTGAACCTCCATGGTCATAAGAATATTTTCAGCCAGCCGCAGTTCCAGCAGGGCTTGTATAAAGGCAAGCGTCGACTCCGCGCCCTGATTCTCATTCACGCGGTCGGGATGCAAACCGTCCCGGCAGCCGCCTGTCGTCGGATCGTAGATGGGCAGATTCAGGTCATTACGCCCGAGGAACCATTCAAAGGCGCGGCGGGATTCCTTACGCCAGCGTTTATCCACCGTGATCCGATAGGCTTCGAGACAGGCTGAGACCATCGCCTGCGCCTCAACCGGCTGTTGATCGAACCGCGCCCGTTCACCGCCTTGTGGATAAAAACCATTGGATCCGATGGGAACAAAATATCCCGCATCCGCACGCTGCAAGTCTGCCAGCCAGGAAAGGGATTCCAATCCGGTTTCGGTCATGGCGGCATTGGGCATCGCTTGCCCACACAGGAGCATGGCATGCGGCAATGCGGCGTTGCAATAGGTCAGCCGGTCTTCATACCAGCGCCATTCATCCGAACGGTGGCTTTGATACAAGGCAAAAAGCCGCCCTGACAATTCCTCGCGAACCTGACCGGCGCGGCGGTCGCCGGCAAACCGTTGCAGGTATTCCTGGATTCCGATCAGGGCGAAAGCCCAGGCGCGCGGGCTGGTTGTATTGAGTATGGCAGGCAATGACTGCTCGAACACATGACCCGCCATACTTTGCAGGGTTGGAGTGTTCGAGCGTCCCAACACAGCGCCTAACGCCCACAACGTGCGACCATGGCTGTCGTCGGATCCGACCTCTTCCAACCAGTTGCGCTGGTAATCCATAAAGTTATGGAAACGTCCTGTTTCCCTGTTGAAGGCATACAAGATAAATGCGAGATAACGGGAAGCCAGTTCCAGCGACTCTTCGCTGCCGAGGACTTCCAGGAGAGCGCTTACCATCAGAGCGCGGGCGTTGTCGTCAATGGTGTAGCCCTCTCGATAGTTAGGCACCGTAAAAATAGCGTGTTGCATAATTCCGGTTTCGTCTGTCATATGATGCAAGTGGTCCAGCTTGAGAGGAGGCAAATCACCCGGGCGTTTATCAAGGGGTTTAACGGCAAAATCCGGGTGAGCAAAATGACGTCTTTCGGCTCGCGCGCGTTTAAAACTCTCCATATAACCTTTCGCAACCTGCGGCCAGATCATCTCCCGCCCAAACACATAAGCCCGCTTGCGCATGGCATGGCGCTGGGATTCATTGTCCAAAAGGTTGATCACCAGATCGGCCAGGGCTGCCGCATCCCGGAACGGAACCAGCGCCCCCCGTCCTTCTTGCAGCAACTCTTGGGCATACCAATACGGCGTCGAAATCACAGCCTTGCCCGCTCCCAGGGTATAAGCGAGTGTGCCGGAGGTGATTTGCGCTTCATTGAGATAGGGTGTGATGTAAATATCCGCTGCGCTGATGAATTCAACGAGCTCTTCCAAACTGACAAAACGGTTGTAAAAGATCACCTGACCTTCCACGCCTTTCTCCTGAGCCAGCCATTGCAAAGACAGCCGGTATGTCTCTCCTTCATTCCGTATGACATGGGGGTGAGTCGCCCCGAGGATGATATATACGACATTCGGGTGCCGGGCTAAAATGGCGGGAAGGGCGGCGATGACATTTTCAATCCCCTTGTTCTTCGAGAGCAAGCCGAAGCTGAGCAGGACGATTTTGCCCTCAACGCCGAACAAATCTTTGTGAAAGCTCGGATCTACAAAGGGCACATCAGGGATGCCGTGCGGGATCAGATCGACCTTTTCCGGCGGGATGCCATAGATCTTATGCAGGAATTGCGCGCCGCGTTTACTCATAACAACCAGTCGATCAGACATTGCCGCAATTTCTTCCAATACCCGCTTCTGATCGCGGTCCGGATCCCGCAGAATGGTGTGCAAGGTCGTGACGATGGGCATCCGCAATTCGCGCAAGAGAACCAGGATGTGGCTTCCCGCGCGTCCTCCAAAAATGCCATACTCATGCTGCAGGGATACAAGGTCAACATTGTTGATATTCAGGAAGTCGGCAGCGCGGCGATAGGAACCTATATCCTTCTCCGTGAGTTCAAAACGAACCCGGGGGGGATAGGCGTAACCGGCTTCGATATCATTGACCGGCAGGGCAATACAGGCAGTTTGAGGATATTGAACAGCGATGGCCTCACACAAATCGGTGGTAAATGTAGCGATCCCGCACTGCCGCGGCAGATAGTTGCCGATGAATGCAATACGATCGACCGTTGAAGCGGTTGATTTATCTTCCATACTTAACCTCTACTCCAGAATCACCTCTTGATTCGTAAACTAAAGTATGTTTAGTTTGAACAACTTTCTCCTCTGCGAAGCGCTCTTTAATGTTTTCTTATCTTAAAGCCTGTTCCTTTTCCCATGACATATTCCGGAATGCCCCAAAGTTTCGATGCGGAATCCTGGATTGATAATGAGGGCATTCGTATGAACAAATGATCTCTGCCTCCAAAGGATGGCGATCATAACCATGGATTTGTTCCAGAAGCTCGAAAATCATACTGTTTACGAGTTGGCGTAAACGATATTGGATTCTCAGGTTCCGCCGTTGACGGGATTCCGTATTGGAAGAATTTTCCTTTGGAGATTTACTCATACATCATCTACTGTAAGTAATAAGTAATACGGAGAATAAAAAATTGTGTTGAGATTTGTCAAGTCTTGATTTGGAGGTTATTCCTGGAGTCATTATGGGGATCAGACACAAATGATGCTAATTTAAAAAAATTTCATTGGCCTTTGTTACATAATGGAAAAGATAATAAGGACACACTATAATAATTTACCATCAAAATTAAGTTGTATGAATGCATTAAATATATCTTGATACAGATAATATTCATTGAAAAGGATGATCCAATGCAAAATTTTGATATTGCCGCATATTACTGGCCTGCTTACCACGATGAGCCTCTCTGGAGGCGCTTCATGCCCGATGGCATAGGTGAATGGCAGACAATCAAGAAATCCCTTCCAAAATTCGACGGTCATTATCAGCCGAGAGTTCCGCTTTGGGGATACCAGGATGAAGCAGATCCTAAAGTAATGCAGAAAAAAATCGACGCGGCAGCGGATCACGGCGTGAATGTGTTTATTTTTGACTGGTACTGGTATAACAACGCCCCGTTTCTCGAGGATTCACTAAAGAAAGGTTTTCTGAAGGCAAAGAACAACAGCCGGATCAGATTTTATCTCATGTGGGCGAACCATGACGCCACCACGCTGTGGAATCTGGAAAAATCGCACAATCCGGAATTGATCTGGAAAGGCGCAGTCTCAAGGACGAAATTCGATTGTGCCATCGAACGCGTTATAAAGGAATATTTTCCCCATCCATCCTATTACATGATCAACGGCAATCCGGTCTTTTCCATCTATGAACTTGGAACTCTGATCAACGGACTTGGTGGAATACCCGAAACGCGAAAAGCCCTGGATTCTTTTCGGGAAAAGGCGCGGTTAGCTGGTTTTGCAGGCGTTCATATTCAGGCGATTCTCTGGGCATTGATCCCCACAAGCGCTTCTATGGTTCCGGGCGATAAAAGCGTAACCCAGGCAAATACCATCAAGGCGCTTGGGATCGACAGCCTTACCAATTATCAATGGTGTCATTATGTATGGGCAAACGGATTGTACAAAGACTGGGGTTCCCACGCAGTCGCCTCATGGGATAAATGGCACGATGAATTCCCTGTTCCATTTTTCCCGCATGTTTCCATCGGATGGGATACCAATCCCAGGTTCAAGGCATTCATCAAGGATTTAATTACAGGGTCAAATCCCGAGGATTTTGAGGAATATCTTGGAAAGGCAATGGCGTATATTGAGCGGCATGATATATCGCCCCGGCTGATTACCATAAACAGCTGGAATGAATGGAGCGAAGGAAGTTACCTGGAGCCGGACAAGGTTTTTGGCATGCGTTACCTGGAAGCGGTGCGTTCCGCGCT
>JAFGFK010000509.1 GCA_016931135.1 Candidatus Sumerlaeota bacterium
CCTTATATCGCCGGAAGTTTATAAAAGGATTATTTTTCCCGCGCAAAAATTCTTTTACGAAAAAATCCGCTCCCTGGGTATGGAGCCGATTGTTTACTTTTGCGGGGATATCAATCCACTTATTCCTTATATCAACTGTCTTGACGTAACAGCGCTTCTTATCGAAGAGAGTAAAAAGAACTTCACCCTCGATGTAAAGGACATCCGAAAAAAACTTGTATCCCATATCACGCTTTTCGGAAATCTGGACAGCGTTCATGTTCTTCTTTTTGGAAGTAAGGACGATGTCAGGCGCGAAACCCTTCGTCAGCTCGAAGCTTCGCGCATCGGCAGATTCGTCATGGCAAATGGCTCCCCCCTAGCCCCCGGCGCCCCGAATGAAAATATTCAAGAAATGATCAAAATTACCAGGATGTAAATAGGGATCATGTTAGAATGGCGCTAACTTAAGGGGGTGAAATGTCAATTTCGAGGCTTTAAAAGTTATCGAAATGATAGAAACTATAATAGAAAGCAAGTTTACCGAACTTTCAGGTGATCCTGATGAAGGATTGCCTGTAAGAAAGTCACTTTATAACAGGCTTTTGCGCCAGAAAAAAGCCGTGTCTTCCGGCGAACGCGGCGAACATTTTGATGATGCAGTGAAACAAGTTGGATTAAGGTAAATTTACGCGGACTTTTTTCTGCGGCGCCAGCCGCGCTTTTTTAACATGTCCAATAGCACTGCGCCCAGTATGACAAATCCCAAAACCACCTTCTGCGTGTAACTCTCCACATTCGTCAAATTCATCCCGTTCTGGATCACGGCAATGATAAAAGCCCCGATCAGCGTTCCCAGTATCTTTCCCTCGCCGCCCGATAAACTCGTGCCCCCAACAACGACAGAGGCAATCACATACAATTCGTACATCAATCCATACGTGGGTGCGCCGCTCTTCAGCTGCGACGATGTGACGATCCCTCCCAATCCCGCCATCGCCCCGCATGTGATGTAAACGAAAAGCAGAATCCGGTTGACCCGAACCCCGGAAAGCCTCGCAGCCTCCGGATTTCCTCCCACTGCGTAAATGTGCCTCCCCAGCGTGGTGCGCGTCATGATAATATGCGCGATGGCGTAAATCACGATCATCAGTAATACAGCCCAGGGGAGCGCGAGAAAGGGCGATTTCCCCCTCCCAAGCCATACAAAGGTATCCGGCACATCGTAGATCGGTTTGCCGCGCGAAATGATGTAAGCGAATCCGCTCGCCACCTGCATCATCCCGAGCGTGGCGATAAATGGCGGAATCCTGAAACGCGTGATCATGAAACCGGAAAATGCGCCGATGCATCCGCAAAGAAGAATCGCGGCAAATGAGCACAGGGTAATGATAAAAAACGACGCGCCTGCGCCGCCGCTTCTTCCAACCAGCCAGGTGACAACAACTGCGGACAACGCAATCAAACTACCAACTGAAAGATCGATCCCGGCTGTTATGATCACCATGGTCATGCCTACGGCAATGATCGCAATCACCACGATCTGGTTCGCCACGTTCATGAGGTTATCCGCAAGAAGGAATGTGGGCCATTTGGAACTTTTGGGGGTAAGCAAAGAGACGCTTGATAAAGACGGGAGATTTTCCCTGATGCGTGAAACCGCAGGGGCGTAATTGCTGGTTGTGGCGATGAGATCGATGGATGCGTTTTCGTTCGCGAGTTTTTCCAGGGAATTTTTCACGGATGCGGGATCCCCCTTGACGATTTCAAGGGATTGATACCCGGCTTCCTTGAGAAGACTCTGGAGCGTGTCGGAAAATGCCGCGTCCTCCCTGCTGGATTTCGATACGATCAGGATGGCGGCGTTTTTATCCCTGGATGCCAGTTCGGAGAAAAGAATGCGCGCAGCCTTTTCCCCCTCAGGATGCTGGGTGGACAGGGTCATGATGGAAAAAAATACGCATAAAAGGATCAGGATGAAAAGCATTCCATAATTGGAAAGAAACCGGGAGAAAAGGGAATTTTTCTGGATCACTTTTTTATATTCCTTTTTCAGTGTTTTTCAAAAATCTAAACTGTTACCTTTTTTTGTATTCACGCCTGTTTCGCCATGGCAAGGGAGAGTATCTCTTCCTGGGAAGCCTGAGAAACATTCGCGATCTCTCCACTTAAGGCTCCTTCGTGCATCACCAGGATGCGGTCGCACATGCCCAGGATTTCAGGCAGTTCGGAGGAGATCATCAGAATCGCCTTGCCCTGGCTTGCCAGTTCGTTCATGATCTGGTAAATCTCGTATTTCGCGCCGACATCGATGCCTCGCGTCGGTTCGTCGAATATGATGACCCGTGAGTTCGCCTCGAGCCATTTTGCCAGCACGATCTTCTGCTGGTTTCCTCCTGAAAGGGTCTGCACAATCTGATCCTCATGCGCCACCTTGATTTTCAGATTATTTACAAAACCGGCAAATGACTTTTTTTCGTTTTTGTGATTGATGAACATGAACCGCGCCCAGTGGGAAAGGTTGGGAAGGGCGAAATTTTCCCGCGCGCCCAATCCGAGAACCAGTCCTTGAGCCTTGCGGTCTTCTGTTAAAAGGCAGATTCCCGCGCGAATGGCGTTCAAAGGCGACCGGATATCAACCCGTTTTCCATCAAGGAGGATTTCTCCGGAATCTCTTTCATCCGCACCGAATATCAACCGCGCCAGTTCCGTTCTTCCGGCTCCGACAAGTCCCGCTATTCCCAGGATTTCCCCGGCGCGGATGGAAAATGATATATTTTTCACCGCGCCTTCGCGCGACATATTTTTAACGATCAGGCGTTCCGCGCCGATTGCAGCGGGAACCTTGGGAAACTCGTTTTCTATCTTTCTCCCCACCATCATTTCTATCAGCAGCTCTCGCGTGAGCTCCCTGACAGGCTTGGTCGCAATATGGCGTCCATCGCGCATCACCATGACCCTGTCTGCAATCTCGAAGACCTCTTCTAGGCGGTGGCTGATATAGATGACGCCTATGCCCTGGGATTTGAGATCGCGGATGATGGCGAATAATTGCCGCACCTCCTGCGTGGTCAGGGTTGCGGAGGGTTCATCCATCACGAGTATTTTACCACGCGCATGGAGCGCCTTGGCGATCTCGGTAATCTGCTGCTGCGCCACTGTGAGGTCCCGACAAAGCGTTTCCGGATTGATGGAAACCTTCATGCGGGAAAAAAGATCAAGGGCTTCGCGGGATTCCTCGTTCCGCGAGAAAAAACCGGATCTGGTCTTTTCCCTTCCCAGGAAGATGTTTTCCCTCGCGGATAGGCAGGGCGCCAGGTTGAATTCCTGGTAAATGACCGCAACGCCCGCGGCCTGGGCATCAATAGGATTGTGTATATGGGGGTCATTTCCCTGTATGGAAATGGTTCCGGAATCCGGCTGGTAAACCCCGGAAAGAATCTTGATGAGTGTGCTTTTGCCCGCCCCGTTTTCCCCGAGAAGGGCAAGAACCTCCCCTTCAAATAATTCAAGATGAACGCCTGTTAACGCCTGGACTCCCGGAAACGCCTTGTCTATCCCATTCATGACAAGGAGCGGCGCTTTCTGATTCAGGTTATCTGATGTCAAATGCGTTTCTCCCCCCGGGCGTCCTCCCGCTGCATTCAAGAAGCGAGGATCAATTTGCGCCGGCGTTCTCTTTGGTATATAATCCGCACGGGATCAATAGCTGTTTCGGTACAACTTCGCCCTTCAGGTAAAGGGAAATCATTTCAACGGTTTTTTTGCCGATCTCGCGCGGCTGTTGAATGGCGTCCGCATATATCTTGCCTTCCTTGATCGCCTTGCGCGCCTCGGGAACGGCGTCAAATCCCACGATCGTTATTTTCCCCAGCTTGTCCGCTTTTTCCACCGCTGCCAGCGCCCCGAGCGCGGAATCGTCATTGATCCCGAAGATGCCGTTCAGGTCCGGATTCGCCTGCAGGATATCTTCCGCAACCTTGAACGCCTTGTCCTTCACGCCGCCGCCGGGGAGTTTTGTCACGATCCGGATGTTGTCGAATTTGGCGATTTCCTCTTCAAAACCTTTTACACGCTGGATGACAGACTCCACTTCCGGATGATCGATGATGGCAACCCTGCCAGCTCCGCCCAGGGCTTTTGCCATTGCCTGCGCCGCCAGCTTGCCGCCTTCCACGTTGTCCGATGCGATATGGCATTCCACCTTGGCGCCCTCGGCAAGGCACGCGATGTCCGCCGTAAATACCGGTATGCCCGCCTCGTTCGCTTTGGCGATGGAGGTTCCTATGGATGTGGAATCGCACGGGCAGACCACAATGGCGTTCACCTTTTTCACGATGAAATCCGCAACCTGGTCTTTTTGTTTTGCCACATCGAATTCTCCGGTGGAGATAAGCAGCTCGTAATTATTCGCTGCCGCTTGCTCCTTTAAACCTTCCTCCAAATCCTGGTAAAAGGGATGGGTGCGCGTGAGGAGCGTGACGCCCACCACGACTTTTTCGCGCGACTCTTCCTGTGGCGGTTTTTCCGCGGGCTGGGTTGTTTGCTCGCTTCCCCCGCATCCCCCGAAAAATACGCAGATAGAAAGGATACATGCCCAAGTGATGAAAAACGCAGATTTTCTCATAGTTCGTGCCTCCCCCTTTATTTTTCTTGTATGGGATCAAAACCCATTTCGCTTACTTAAAAGCCGATAAGTCCGTCCCTTGTTTCCCGGTCATTTCTTCATTGCCAGGATTTCAATATGTTCGGGCGTCAGTTCATAATCCCAGATCAGAACTTCGTCAAGAGTCCCCTTGAAGAAATCGCCTGTTGCGGTTCCAAGCGTCTTTGTTCCTATATACACGGGGTCCGCGGTTTTAGCGATCTCGCCCGACGCCTCGGATTCCGCAACCACGCTTCCATCCATGAAAAGACGCATGATTTTTCCATCCCAGGTTCCGGCTGCATGATGCCACTCTCTCGCGGAAGGAACAGCGCACGAAAGTTCGCCAACGCCGTTCAACGCAAACTTGAACTGGTTTCCCTCTTTGAACATGCGGTACTGGTTGTCGTTGTTTCCCTTCTGAATGATCCGCCGGTTTCCCTTCCAGTCATCGGCAAAGAACCACGAAGTGATCGTGATGGCGCCGTCCGGATTGAACTCCGGGCGGTCCTGCAGAACAAGGCATTCTTCATCGCCGCTGAAGCGGAGCGCCCCGCCGGTTTTTCCCTCCACCAGCGTCGGTTTTCCCTTGATCTCCGCTGAAACTTTTTTACTGCGCACCCAGGCTCTTCCGATCTCCTCCGGATCGTCGAAGTCCAGGTGCAGAATGCGGTTTACCGTGGTAAAGGTGGTTTTCGTTCCCACCGGCATGGGATTTCCATTGGGCGATTGGTCTTTGACTCCGTGAATGAACATGGTGTGTTTCTTGTTCTCTTCCGGATATTCCGAGAGGGAAAGGGTAACGGACTTTTCATCGGAATTCAATTTCGCCGCAAATATCTTTGCCCCCGATAGGATTTCATAATGCTCCGAAATTTCCGCAGAGGTTTTCTCTACTGGTTCGGAAAATTCCACGACCAAATTGGGAATCATGCGTATTGCGGAAACCTTGACAATCGAAGGCGGCGTTACGTCCTTCAGTGAAAATTTCGCGGAAGCCACGATTCCATGTCCTCCTTCTCTATCAGGACTGCCCGCCTTCACAACCGTGTCTTTCGAAATGTAAAATGGTTTCTGATACAAAATTTTATTGGTAGATGCGTTGGGGTCTTCGCCGTTTGTCGTGTAGTAGATTTCCTTTGTCCATGAAAACCATCCCGGAAGAATCCGTATCGCCATGGAATCTTTGGGATCGGATGTGATCGCCTCTATCCGCGGTTCCGATGGTTCCTGCTCGAGTTTGTCATACAATGCCCTGGCTTGAATGACGGCGTCATTGTAATTGCGCGCCAGCGTTACGGCAAAGATGCGGATTCTGTCATTTTTCGGCAGGATCAAAGTCTTTGCCCCGGGCAATACATCCATGCCGTACTGAAAGAGGTAACAGTATTGATACGGTTCTTTTTCACCCTTTTCATTATAGATATGGCTGGCAAACCAGGCAATTGCGTCCCGTTTAAGGAAGAAAGGCTGGAGCCCGAGGATTTCCTTTTTCCCGTTTTGCCACA
>JAFGFK010000510.1 GCA_016931135.1 Candidatus Sumerlaeota bacterium
ATTTTCGACGAACCCCAGATGGCAATTGCGCCCGGCCAGGCTGCGGCGTTTTACCAGGAGGACGCAGTTTTGGGAATGGGAATCATCAAATGTAGTAAGGACGGAATGGCTTTCCCCCCTACGTAGCAAAATAAATATCCACGGAAAAGTCAAAAGGAAAAAATGAATCAGGGCGCTTCACGGTAGGAATATTCTCCTGACGCGTCCCGAATTTGCCCCAAAAAATTTATTTCAAAACTTTAATTTAATGCGATATTTCATATAGTCTGTCCAGTTGAAGTATAAAGATATATTGTGCGCAATCTTATGCTTTCCGATAAATCTCTTTGCGGTGACCTATGGTATGAATGATGAGTGTTTGTTCGTTGTGAAGAATTTCATAGATTACGCGATAGTCGCCCACACGAAGTTTATAGAGTCCCGCAAGATCGCCTGTCAATGGGTCAAGTTTGAGAGTATCCAGATTTACATTCAGCCAATTGATCCTCTCAACAATACGACAACCAACAGGTTTATCCAACTGAGCCAACTCTCGAGCCGCTTTATCCAGGATACGGATGCGATACACTATGTTACTCCAATCCAAGACGTTGCGCTACATTCTCAAAAGGTTCACCCCGTTCACCTTCTTCCACTGCCTTTTTCTGACGACGGAGTCTTTCTTGCGCTGATTTTCTAAGAGGCAATCCTTCATCAGGATCCCCAAGAATCTCAATAAATTTATTCTCAATGATGGCTTCAATCATTTCCTTAAGTTCTTCTTTTGTCATTTGAGATACTATAGCAACCATATCATCCTCCAAAAATTGCATCTTACTAATAATGACAATAAAAAAATGCGTTGGAGGATGTCAACAGATATCATGCGCGCCCTTGTTCCAGCTTTTTCTTAAAGAGATCGGAAAACTGAAATACGTCCCAATTTCTAAAAGAAAAATGTCTTCTTCTTTCTGACTTTTACTCCTTATAAAATCAAAAACTATCCTTAAGTCGTATCCAACGCCTCATTGAATGTTACGCCTTCATGACCGCTCATCTTGACATCTCCCCTTTCAATAAAATTACCATCCGGAAAATCATCAGATTCTTTTTGTAACGCCAATAGTTATAGAACGCATATAAATGACATACATAAAGATCGAAGTGATATTCAAGAGGAATCCTCATTTGCCGCATTCTCGAACTCCCTTTTAAGACTTCAAAGTTTCATTATCAACAAGGCGATTTTTTGGGCAGGATCGCGCGGATCAGCGGAATAGAAAATGCGAAAAATGCGCGAAAGACGGTTAGGGAAATCTGTCATACAGATAACGCTCCCCGAAAGACTCAAAAAGTAGGGGCGGAATCACGCCATGGCGTGATTCCGCCCCCACCTGGTTACAGGGAGATTTTAAGATTATTCGAGGGCTTGCTTTCTCTCTATTTTGACTTGCGGCGCCGATGCCTGTTTGTTTCAAACTTCACACTTCAAACTTCACACTTTTCTCTAGCTCCCGCCGGCATGCAGGGAGACGCGGAAGCCTATGTTGTAGCCCCTGTACCAGGGCGGGACGAAGTTGCGATAGGCCGATCGGCAGAACTGCGCGTCGCTGCGCCAATCGCCGCCCCGAACCACGCGGTTCGAGCCCGAAGCAGGACCATTCGGATCAGTCATCGCACCTCCCTGGTAGTACGTTGAACGGTACCAGTCATGGCACCACTCCCATACGTTCCCGCTCATATCATAACATCCCACAGGCGAGAAACTGTTTATTGTCTGAATGCTCCCATTCGGGCTTATATTAACGCCATTGAACCACCCAACTGGAGAGGCGTAAGGATAACTCGAAAGTCCCAGGGGATTCACATCATCAGTTCCCCCAAGATCGTCATAGTGATTATACCGGTTCCTGTTATTCCCGTTATCGCTTGTATATCCATAAATCCAATGCTTCGCCCCATCCCATGCGGCGGCGCGTTCCCATTCCGCTTCCGTGGGAAGACTGAAGCCTCCCCCGGTTTTATTCACAATCTCCCAGGTAGAAAGATCATACGCTGGAGTTTTCCCCTTCATTTCGGAAAGCCAGTTGCAGAAAGCCACCGCGCCATACCAACTCACATCAACTACCGGATGGTTCTCCATGGAGTAAGTATCCCGGGTTTCCCAGATAAACAAACCATAACCACCGGTGTATGAAATCTGGCAATAAGATGAACTGATTTCAAGAAGGATAACGCCATTTTTATACACATCCCCTCCGGCATAAGAACTGCCTGTTGAGTTTTCGAGGTATCCCATTCCCTTCGCCCAGTTCAATACCTCGCAATATTGCCCGTTCGTGATTTCGTACTTCCCGATGTAATAAGCCGAAAGGGTAACTTCATGCCGCGGGTATTCATCAGGATACGCATAAGTTCCATCGTCTCCATCATCCCGCGCCCCCATAGTGAAGGTTCCAGAGGGGATATAGATCATCGGTATTGAAAAGGTGGTTTGGATGTCTATCGTCAACATATCCGCAACGTCAACCTTAGTATCCTGGTTAATGTCCGCGCTGGCAAGGGCGTCCGGATCAAGGACAATACTATCGAGAATATGATCTTTCACAAGGTACAAATCAGCATAATTGATAACGCCATCAGCGTTGACGTCGCCGGGGATTTCCGCAGTTACGGAAAGGAGCGGAAAGAGCAAAAGGCAGAACAGTAAAAACGCAATTCGCCGCGAACTTGAGTTAAACGAATTTCGTTTCATAATCATTACTACCCCATTTTGAAATTGATATTGTTGAACAGATTGAAAAGTCCCTATATCATACCCGATTGAACAAGGTATATAAAAATGGAATTTTTATTAAAAAGTCAAAGGGAAAAGATAACAATGCCGCATCCATCCCCTTCATCCCCTTTATCCCAGTTAAAAAATAAACGATAATTGATAATTGTGAATGGTTTATTGTTAGAGGAAATATAATCACAAGATTAGACCTAAACTCAAACAGTGGGGGCGGAACGGCGTTCCGCCCCTACGTACCTAAAAACGCGGGAGACGGGTAAGGAGACCCGTCGTCCCATAAAAGATCGTATTGTTCAAAAATTGTAATGAATCCGGTATATCTCTATTAGTTATCGGCTTCTGATTTCCTTTCGGCTTTTGAACGTTTCTCCGCAAAATCGCGAACCAGTGAGTTGAGTTCCTCAACGATCTTCAGTTTTTCCTCAAAGGGAAGATTCGCCTGCTCTTTTCTTCTCTTCGCCTTTTCGAGGAAGGTCTTCTGGTTAAATTCGATTATTTGTTTTTTTATATTTTTTTTTGAACTCATTCCATTTTCCTTCATTTGACGGATTGACCCCATTTTCTAAAAGAATCGACAAGGATTTCCCAGGCTTTTGGAGGATCGTCGCAAGTGATCCAGGATTCGTTGGCGCAACCTTCAATGCCCCACGTGGCAAGGTTTTTAATCCCAGCCTCCCACGCCAGTTCCACGGCGCGGGCGATTTCATCCTCCCTCCCCTTTTCTATCCTGCAGTTTTGAATCCATAACTGGGGCTCAAGGTTCGCTTCATCGCATAACTTCTTCAATTCCACGGCGTACTCCCCCACCATTGCCACCGGTTTTTTCTGCCACATCCAGTAGGGATCGGTTCCCAGGATCGAGAGATGGGGGACGTCGGTATAAAGCGACCAGTGCTCCCTGACCTCGTTAACGCCGAGGTGCGGTGGAACGCACAGGGCGTTTTTCAATCCCGCTTCATGAGCCCACTTTGTGAGTTTGCCGACAAATTCGCGGAGGCATTCCCGTTTAAACGCTTTGACGTCATCGGCTTCCTCTTTCGGCATGGGGGCGCTGCGGGATTCCATGTAGAGTTTCTGGCAGAAAGAACAACGGCAGCCCCACCTGCCGGGTCTGCCTCCGAGGAAAGCGGGATTGTGGAAATGCGGTTCATCCCAGAATGCGAAATCCGCTCCGGACTGCGCTACGGCATCGATCCAGCCTTTCATGTAATCCCGGAAAAGGGGATTATTGGGGCAGGCAAAGGGAGCAGGTTTGCCGTCATCCAGTTCCTGGCATCCTGTGAAGATATTCTGGGCGGCAAAGTTGGAAAAAGGTTCGCCGCCGAATACGTTTCCTATTCCCCATGGATCGAGATGAACTTCATGCCCGGCGTCATGCGTTACGGAAACAATGTCCTTCATGTTTCCCTTGTGAAACATCAGATCGAACTCGCTGAAGGTATGTACGATGAAGTTGAATCCCTGGTTTGCAAGGGTTTTCATATCCTGCGCAAGGTGTCGCAGGATGCGGTTTCCGAAATAGGAACATCCGAGTTTCATGCTTCTCCCCTACTCCTTAAAAAGTTTTGTGAGAAAACAATAAGCCCGATATACAGGGATTCATCTCGCAAAAAATAAGGGACAATGTCAACAAATCTGTTTGATTATGCGTCAAATATTCTATAAGAAGTATTCACGCCTTTCAGTCAAAGGAAATAAACATGAAGATGTGCGGGAAAATATGGAAGAAATTACTTATTGTTGTAACCATTATAGTGATGCTTTCAGGAGCCGGTTTAATCCTGATCCGAACCTGGATATTTTCAAAAATGAGCCCTGATGAAAGAGCACATTATCATGAGTGGAGTTCCAAGCCCCTGCATTTCAATCCTTCTGATATCGAAGCGCTCCCCTTTGAAATGGAAACAAAAAGGGCTGCAATCAAATTCAGGGAGGAATGGGATAAATACGAGAAATCGGCAATCGAGATTGCCCGGGAATACAATAAACACATCAGGGGCGAAAAATCCGATGCTGAATCCACCAAGACCATATCCCTTGAAGAAGAACTGCCCAAACTCGAGCCGCTGATCCAGGCTTTCGAGCGACTCGTTGAAAGAGACGATTATGAAATCGATGCCCTTGTTGAGGGAGAAGATAGGGTGGTTAACTCCATGATTCCTTCTGCAAACTTTCTGCAGTTTCAGGTGAATATGAAGATTCTGGGATTGAAGGCGTGGCTATTCGTGAATGACGGAAAGACTTCCGAGGCGTTGCAGATTGCAAAAACCATGATCCGGGCGTCGAAATCGCATTTGTACGCTACCCTGATTTCCCAGCTGATCGTTATAGCCGGGCATTCCATGGGAACGGAAATCTGGCATTATATCATTGCGCGATGCGATGATCCTGAACTGATCAGAAGAGCCCTGATGCGTCAAAATGGACTCGTTCCGAAAAAGGGTTTTCTTCCTCCTGGCATCGATCTTATGATATCCGATAATATCGGGACAATCCGTAAGGCGCAAAGGTATGGGATTCCTTCAGATATAGATGGGAAAACAGGGAGAGAGATCATGGGGGAATGGTTCCGGGTGGAAGCGGAATACCTGGAGAATATTATCCCCGGTTCAGGTCCCTCGAAAACGTATGGTACAGAAAATCAGGCTTCCGGCTTCCGGGTTAATTCTGCCATGTTCGGAGGTGAAGTAAAGGATATACGTTCCTTTAGCGCCAGGTTATTCTCTCCCGTTATTTGTCCTTTTATTTTCAGGGTGATGGCGCCTAACTTTGTGGAGGCGCAAATTCGGGAAAAAGCCGTCCTGGCGAAATATGATTTGCTGCGCCTTTTCACTGCGAAAAAACTTTATTTGCTCGAACATAAAAAGGAACCGAAAAACATGGAAGACCTTGTTCCGGAGTATATTCCCGAACTGCTTATCGATCCCTTTACGGAAAAAGAGCCATTCAGGAAGGAATCCTTTTTTTATTCCATAGGACCTGATAAAATCGACCAGAAAGGCGGGCTTCTTTACGATCCCACAAACGGCACGGTGACTCCAGGGGATATATTCCTTTTCTCCGAATAGATATAAACAGAAATTCGGACTCAATCCGGTTTTTCAATGCCGTATCCTTAAAAGAGGTGAGAAATCATGAGAAACTGGAAAAAATTATTACGTAGAATTCTCATAGTCATATTATCTTCTCTTATCCTGTTTTTCATCCTTTCGGGAACTGTACTATTTCTGCTCCGGCGACGGATTTATTCAAAAATGGGTACGCATGGGAGAGACTACTATGAAAAGTGGAGCTCAATGCCTCTGCATTTCAATCCCGCAGATATCGAATCGCTCCCGTTACAGGAGGCGACAGCGCGGGCTGCAACCAAATTCAGGGAGGAATGGAAAAGACACAAGGAACAGGCTTTAAAAATCACCAGGGAATACAATAAATTCCTTAAAGGAGAAGATTCCGATGAAATAAAAACTGTATCTCTCGATGAAGAATTGAAGGAACTAAGGTCCCTGATTCAATCCTTTAAAGAGCTCATCGAAAGAGACGATTACGAAATCGACACCCTGGTTGCAGGTCTAAACCCAAAAGGGATGTCCGGAATTCCAACTCCTGATTTCCTGCAGTTTCAAACAAGCATGATGATCCTGGGTTTGAAATCCCATCAACTTATGAATGACGGCAAGACATCCGAGGCGTTGAACATGGCGGAAACCATGATC
>JAFGFK010000511.1 GCA_016931135.1 Candidatus Sumerlaeota bacterium
GTCATGATGAATCTCCTCTCATATAGAATAGACTGCATCATCCATACATGATTAAATTACTGATTTTCTTATCAGCGAGTCAAGAGGAATCTTCCGGGTGAAATTTGATTGTCAGCGTTTTATACTCTTGCGGGCTCTTTTTAAAACCTGATCGACCGATTGACACTGTGTCTTGCTTCAGATGAAAATGGACAAACCGCCTTCGAGAGTCAGATGGTAAACGCCATAAAAACTCGAAGGAGGAAGTCCATTTCTCGCGGAACCAAAACAGTGGCTAAACGTCGTTATTTTTTACGTTTGTTTTGCCTGATCTGTCTTCCATCAATCCATTTTGGTTCGATATTATTCGCGTCCCATTCATTATAGGCGGACTTTAGTTCCTCGAGTTTCTCGATATTGGCGCTTGCCATGTCGTTCTCTTCCCCGATATCCGATGCAAGATTGAAGAGTTGTTCCGTTCCATCCCCGTTCCTGACGAGTTTCCAATCGCCCACCCTTGCCGCCGATTTTTTACCGAGCCTCCAGAATAACTTTTCGTGGGGCGTTCCCGGATCATCGCCCTCGAGGTAGGGAATAAGATTCACTCCCTCGAGGTTGGAAGCGAAAATCCCCCCAACCGCAGCCACTGCAGTAGGGAGAATATCCAGGGAACTGACGGGTTTGTCATAAACCATGCCGGGCAACAAATGACCTTTCCATTGCATGAGATAAGGAATGCGAATCCCCCCTTCAAACATATCCCCCTTGCGTCCTCTCAAGGCGCCATTGGGATTGATATCGTCAACGGGATATCCCCCATTATCTCCCAGGAAGAAGATCAGGGTGTCTTTTTCAAGACCCGTTTCCCTGATTTTCGAGAGAACGCTTCCAACGGCGTCATCCAGGGATTTCAGCATGGCAGCCCATTTTTGCATTTTGGGCGTCTTGAGATGGGTGAAGAATTCGAGGTCCTTTTCCTGAGCATCAAGGGGGGAATGAATGGCGTTGAAGGGCAAATAAAGGAAGAAGGGTTCATCCTTGTGGCGTTCAATGAATGAAAGCGCCTCGCGGGTGAAGGCGCTTGTGAGGTACTCCTCCTCCGTGACGATCTCGGAACCGCGAAAGATGGGATTGCGATTGTCTTTGCTTGGATTCGTGTACTTGTGGGCGCCGGGCAGAAATCCGAAAAATTCGTCAAATCCCCGTCTCTGGGGATAAAAATCAGGCGTTTGGCCAAGATGCCATTTCCCGACAATGCCCGTGGCGTATCCCGCTTCCCTCAAGTAATCCGCGAAGGTCTTTTGATCAAGAGGAAGGCCGAAGGTCCCCGAAGCAACGGCGATGGGCGCGGGATTGAATTCGTGTCCGAACCTTTGCTGGCATCTTCCAGTCAAAAGTCCGGCGCGGGTCGGGCTGCACAAGGGGGCGGTCACATATCCGTTCGTGAAACGGACGCCGTTTTGGGCGAGGGAATCAATATGCGGGGTGGGAATATCCCAATTTCCCTGGCATCCCAGGGCCCCATATCCATGATCATCGGAAAGGATGACGATGATATTGGGGGGTTTTCGTTTCTGCGAAGGGAAAGTCTGGTCATTTAACCGGCAGCCGATTAAAAAGGCAAGAGTCCCCATTCCAATAGTTTGGAGAAACTCGCGCCTTGACCATTTGAGATTTTCGAAATCTGTTTTATTTTTCATGGTCTATTTCACTCCTTTCGGGAGATTTTTCTCGAGTTCGATGAGATTCCCTGTTTCTTGGGCTTATTCTTACGTAGAACAAGGTCATACTGGGGGAAGGGCATTCCGGAATGGGGGCGTCCATCGATGATGGGAATGGGAAGCTGGGTCGCCTGGACAATAACCGGCGCATCGGGCATGGGAAGGCGTTTTTCCGCTTCGGGGAATTTGGGGAAACGTTTGTGCGGCAGTTGCTGGTACCAGTAGGCGACGCTGCAGTAATCGTCGCAACGGTCGTTGGCGTGTCCGTGCTCGATGCTCACCCTCAGGGATTTGTAAAAAATAACCGGGTCGTTGATGTGATAGCGATACACCGTGATGCGTTCATTGATCCCGGCGGGATCTGTTCCTTTTTTGTGGTAGGATACGCCGTTGTAGATGAAGGCGTTTTGCGTCTGCATTCCCCAGGCGTGGCCGAAGTAATCTTCGGAACCGGTGCCGTGGAGATCGGGGGGCCATTTTTCGCCATCTACCATGAACATGTCGTCGCCTTCCCCCCACCACCCGCCGTAAAGGTTATGGATGGAGAGGTTGCATCCCACGTAGTGCCCTCTGCCATTGATATCGGCGATGAGATAATTGTCCTTGTCGGAAAGGTTGACATCGGGGTCCTTGCCGATATGTTTGGGGCGGGAGCATGGATTGTTGCGATTCCACCAGGCGTGGAAGCGTCCCATCTTATCGGGGAGTTTATCGAGGGCGTCGTAATCTATGTAATAGTAAAAAGCGGGAACGTCGCCGTCGCATTCGTTGGTAACGACGATTTTTGCGCCATTTGAAAAGGGCATGGGGAAGTAGCAGTTCATCCCGGCTTTAGGTCCGAACCATTCGGAGGCTGAAACGCTGAAAACAGCGGTATTGAGTGGGGCGAGCTGGGCGTGTCCTATTCCGAAGAAATCGCCGATGGGCGCTTCCACGCTGGGATATTCCATGCCATCCCAGTAAATTCTGAGGACCGTGCGGCGGAGGTAATTTTCACCAGCCATGATGGTAAACCAGATATGGCGGATGACGCCGGCGCCCTTGATATGAGCAAGCGCGACCTCTTCATCTTTTTTTATAACGAGACAGTCCTTGTTTCTACCTGTGCGGTCGAAGCTGGAGATGCGGCGGGAACGGCCTTCACGTAAGAAAGCGATATTATCGAGCATGGGGAGCCTCCTTGATACATAAGATTGAAAATCTGGTATGAAAAAAAGATCGGGAAGGTCAAGACAAAAAAGGTCTATACATTAAAACGGGCGCACATCAGTTTTCCGAGTGAGTGGTTGGGCTATGGGGTCAAACTCTATAAAAATCCTTCAAACTATCCCGAGTTTTTTTCTGCATTAAAACCGGGGATGAACGCTTTTGCGAAGATACAATTTTTTGTCCGCATCCACGATTCTATCCAGATTCAATTCTGCGGCAATGACGGACTCTTGATGCTCAAGTTTTATCACTTCGTCTCCCCAAGGATCGATGATGGATGAAAATCCGAATCTGCGCTTTTGATCCGGATGGCTCGCTGCATTACAGGCAATGATGAAACAGTTGTCTTCGAGAGCGCGGGCTTTCAAAAGAATTTTCCAGTGAGCGATGCGGGGAAAGGGAAATTGAGCAGGGATAAAAACGATTTTGACCTTTTTTTGGAAATAATGGCGGAAAATTTCGGGAAAGCGGATGTCGAAACACAAGGCGAGTCCCGCTTTTCCCCAGGGCGTATTGAAAATCTTCGGATGATCCCCTCTTTCAAAAACCCTGTTTTCCCCCAATGCGGGGAAAAGGTGCATCTTTTCGTAGGAAGAGATGCGCCTGCCGTTTGCGTCGAACGCCATACATGAGTTGACAAGTTCGCCTTTTTTTCTTTTGAGAATGAAGGAACCTGCGACGCACCATATATTGTTCGTTTGGCAGAATTGAGACAATCGCCTCAGGACTTTTATATTTTCCTTTGCATAATATCCGGCATTTTCGAGGTCATAGCCGGAAGTCCAGAGTTCGGGGAGAACCGTGATTTGAGCTTTCTGCTCGACGGCTTTTTTCAGGGCTTTGAAACCCGTTTCGACATTTCTTTCAAATTGCCCGTTATGAATGCGCATCTGGCATAAAGCCGCCTGAACATTTTGGTTATTCCTCAAAACAATACGCTCCGTAAAAAATGGAAATAAGGAACAAAACGCCGATTCAGGAGTCAGGAGTTATTGCTAATCGAGTAGAAAGGCGTAAGACAAGAAAAATCTTGAGAAAAAGAATGACAGAATCCAAATGGGGCGGTAGGGAAGTCAACATATTTATCGGGCGTTTTCAGGGGTATATCCATGAATGATCCGGGTTGTTACCAGTTATTGATCCATTTGGAAAAGGAGCGCAGAATCGGTATTGGGAAACTGGGCAGATTTTACTTTCCTGCGGGGTGGTATATTTACACAGGGAGCGCGTTAGGGGGAATGACGCAGCGGATCAGCCGGCATTTGAGAAAAGAAAAGCGCCTTCACTGGCACATCGATTATCTCCTCCAATATGCCCAGGTAAAGGGCGTTAAAAAGTGTTTGACAACAAGGCGTAAAGAATGCTCCTTAAGTGTTCAGCTCTTTAAGCGTTACAAGGCTGAAATAATTGTAAAAAAATTCGGTTCGTCAGATTGCCGGTGTGATACGCACCTGGCATATTTTGAAGAAAAGCCTGATATCCCAAATTTTAAAAGGAGCTTTGAATGCCGCAATTAATAATAATTGCAGGCGCTTCTGGCGCGGGAAAGTCGTTCTTACTGCAATGCATGCGAAGGCTTGAAAGAAATCTTCAACCGATAAAGAAGCTTACTACCAGAAAACCAAGACCTTATGAGGATGAAGAGACTAGACGAGAGCTGGATCTGATATTCGAACGTGAAATAGAGGAAGTCACAAGTTGTGATTATGTATATCAATATGCGGGAAATTGGTATGGATCGCGAAAAAGCGATATAGACCGTGTTCTCGTTGAAGGTAGAAATCCCATACAAATTGTAAGAAGCTGTGATACGATCCGTAAAATGAAAACAGATTACCCAAATTCTTTAATCCTTTATCTTCAAAGCGGATTAAGCGGGGAGGACCTCCGTAAAAAGTTGGAAGAGCAGGAACGAGAGGACGTTGACATTGATGAGAGGATGAGGAGAGTAAGGAACGATTTCTTTGACTACTGTCGCAACATCGATCTTTTTGATCGCGTTTTGATTAACTACTATGATCCTGAAAGCCTTATTGATCAAATGTCTTCGGTTCTTCGTTTTACGCTTGAAAGGGAGTGCATTGAAAAGGATCTCGTGTTCGTATTGATGCCTTTTAAACCTGAATATTCTGATATTTTCAAAGCGATCAAAGCGGCTGGAAAGCTCTTGAATGGTCGTAAGTTGAAGGTTGAGAAAATCGACCTGGTTCATGGTGATTACAATATTGTGGGAATGATATTTCAGTATATCAAAAGGGCTGCATTAATAGTATGCGATGTAACGGAACCGAATACCAATGTCTTTTTTGAACTTGGGTATGCGCGTGCGCTAGATAAACGAGTGATTCCTTGCGCTCTTGAGGGAACCAAACTTCCTTTTGATATCAGCCACATGAGACACATCTTTTATACTACGCCTATTGATCTACAAGAAAAACTGACGAATGAATTCCGATCATATTTTTCAGATGTTAAAAATCACGGAGGTTAGTGGATACTTTTTATTACATAAAAAAATCAAAATTAAAAAAAGGAGGAGAAATGAAAAATGGTCGCTAAAATGATTTATTCCTTCGGGGGCGGAAAATCTGATGGAAACGCCAAGATGAAAAATCTTCTTGGTGGAAAAGGCGCATTGCTGGCAGAAATGGCGGGTATGGGATTACCTGTTCCAGCTGGATTCACAATAACAACGGAAGTTTGCGCCTACTATAACCAAAACAAACGTAAATACCCTTCCAAGCTCGGAAACGCTGTGGCGGAGGCTATGAAAAAAATAGAAAAGATTATGGGTATGAAATTTGGCGACCCGGATAATCCTCTTCTGGTATCGGTTCGCTCCGGAGCGCGCGCATCCATGCCCGGAATGATGGAAACCGTTCTGAACGTCGGACTCTGTACTAAAACCATTCCAGGCCTGATAAAGAAAACAAACAATCCCCGTTTTGTCTGGGACGCTTATCGGAGATTGATCATGATGTATTCCGATGTTGTGATGGAAAAGGCTGCGGGAATCGAACCTAAAAACGATAAGGGCATCCGCGTTCAACTGGATGAGATCATGGATGAAATGAAACGCAAAAAAGGGTATAATACAGATACAGACCTTACCATGGAAGACTTGCAAGAGCTTTCCGACAGTTTTAAGAAGAGAATTAAAAATGTGTTGAAAAAGGATTTTCCCGATGATCCCCAGGAACAGCTCTGGGGCGGCATTGGGGCTGTTTTTGCGTCATGGAACGGAAAACGCGCTATTGCGTACCGTCGTATTGAAAGAATCCCGGATGAGTGGGGAACCGCGGTGAATGTGCAGGCAATGGTGTTCGGCAACATGGGAGA